>CAZMQR010000249.1:0-4046 GCA_964568325.1 uncultured Chloracidobacterium sp.
AACTGACCTGACATTTTCGTCGGAACGAATTACATTTTATTGCCATGAAGGCTCAAGAGATCGCTCGCCTTATAGGCGGACAACTGACCGGCGATGGTGAGGCCGAGATAATACGCCTCAGTGCCTTGGAGCGGGCCGGGGAAGGCGCGATAGCGTTTGTCGACGGTTCGCCGATTGTCGCCGTCGCGAGCGACGCAACCTGCCTGCTTGTCGGGCCCGACGCTGACGTCACAGCCGCTGCCGTGATCAGGGTTGCAGACCCCAAGCTTGCATTTGCGAAGGTTGCCGCCCTACTCCGCCCACGACGGAGCCACGCGGGCTCACGGCATCCGTCAGCGGTCGTCGCCGCATCTGCAGTGATCGGTGACCGCGTTTTTGTCGGGCCCTTCGTTACCGTCGGCGAAGGTTCGGTCATTGGCGACCGTAGCGAGCTTGCCTCGGGCGTAAGGATCGGCAACAACGTTCAGATCGGATCCGATTGCGTCCTGCACCCAAACGCTGTCGTCGAGAACGGCTGCACCTTGGGCGACAGCGTGGTTCTTCATGCCGGTGTCATCGTCGGGGCCGATGGTTTCGGTTATGTCGCCGATGACGGCAACACCCATCACAAATTCCCGCAGATCGGTGGAGTGGTCATCGGAAACGATGTCGAGATCGGAGCCAATAGCTGTGTCGACCGGGGCTCGCTTGGCGACACGCGTATCGGCGAGGGAACAAAGATCGACAACCTCGTTCAGATCGCGCATAACGTCCAAATAGGTAAACGGGTCGTCATCGCCGCTCAAACAGGCATCTCAGGAAGTACGGTCATCGAGGATGATTGCGTTATCGGAGGCCAGGTCGGCATCGGAGACCACGCCATAGTCAAAAGCCGGGCAATTATCGGTTCACAGGCGGGCGTGCTTCCCGGCAAGATCGTCCGGCCCGGCATCTGGTGGGGTACGCCGGTCCAGCCGCTCGATGAATACAAACGCCAAAATGCACGTGTCAAAGCCTTGTCTCGCCTTAGCGATAAGGTCAAAGCCCTCCAACGACTCGTTACTGACCTCATGGATCGACGGCTTGGATGAGTTCCTGGATCAGTTGAGCGGCCCGCTTTGAGGCTCCGCCGTGACCGAGCTTCTCGACGGCATCCTTTAGATCGGATCGAACGGTAACGTTTCGATCGCTCTGTAGTAGTTCCATCACTTCGTCTGCCAGACGGCGCGGTGTGAGGTCGCCCTGAATTAGTTCCGTGACAAGGCGCTCACCGGCAACCAAGTTGATCAGGGCAAAATGTGGGACGTCGATCAGCGGACTGAGAAGGTTGTAATTAAGGCGCGACGTCTTATAGACGACGACCATCGGGAGATTCAAGATCGCCGCCTCAAGCGTAGCTGTCCCGCTGGCAATCGCTCCGGCATCCGCCGCGGCAAGGACGTCGTATGTTCGATCCGTTGCCAACCGGATACGGCCTTTCGTGTCGGCCCCGTCGAGGATCCGCCGGCAATGTGCGGCCGCTCGTTCGTTCGGTGCACAGACCACGAAGCTCGCGTCGGGGATGGCATCAGAGATAAGTTGCGCCGACGCCAACAGCGTCGGCAGGATACGGGCTATCTCCCGTTCTCGGCTACCGGGCAAAAGAGCGATGATCGGCCGCAAAGGATCGATGCCCAGCGTCGTACAAAGTTCGTGCTTATTCACCGTAGCGTGAACCTCACGAACGTGCGGATTGCCTACATACTCGATGTGATGCACGCCGTGCTCCGCATACCATGCCTTCTCAAAAGGGAGAATGCTGAGGAGTAGATCGACGTAGCGGTCGATGAACGCCAGACGGTACTTTCGCCATGCCCATAACTGGGGCGAGACATAGTAAACGACCTTGGCCCCCTGCTTCTTAAGGTGCCGAGCAAGCTTGAGGTTGAACTCGGGAAAATCTATCAGCACGACGACGTCAGGGCGCCTTTCCGCAGCGGCCGAGCGCACTTTTCGCATTGCCCGGAGAAATACCCGCAGCGAGCGTCCGATCTCCGCCAGGCCCACTACTGACAGATCGTCGGCAGCGACGACGGCCTCGACACCGGCAGCACGCATTCGCGGCCCGGCACAGCCAAACATCAGCAGGCCGTCAGGTTCGAATATCGCTCGCAGTTCAGCCGCGAGCTTTGCGCCTAGCAAGTCGCCCGAGGCTTCGCCCGCGACCATCATGATTCTGGTTGGTCTCTTCACGTTTCTCCATACTTAGGATACAGAACAAGGCAAAAACGACAACCGGCCGCATTTCGGCCGCATCTAAGTCCCAAGTTTGGGTAAGCCGACGCTTTTCGCTGGTTAGGTGGTTGCACAACCACGGACGGACGCCTAAAATTGAGTGTTTTGGGTCATTTGTTGACTTTCGATCGCACGGTGACGATCGGCTTGAGTTGGAGGAGTTCTTTGTGACGTTTTGCCGCAATTTTGTATTGGTTTTTCTCAGCTTAGCAGCAGCTGCCCAGATCGCGCCTGGCCAAACGGAGTCTGTGATCGGCCAGGTCTCTAATTCGCCGGCAGAGGCGTTTGCCGGGGCGATCAGCGGTGATGGCCGATTTATTGTTTTTGAGTCGCGAGGGAACATCGCGACCGAAAACCCGCGAAACGCCGACAATAATACCGAGATCTTCCTGTTCGATTACGCCCAACGCCGTATCTACCAGATCACAGATACGAAGAGCGTCCTTTTTGACACGACCAAACCGCCGGCATTTTTCAATATCCGCGTCGAAATATCGAACACTCGTCCGGTCATAAGCCGAGACGGCCGCTGGATCGCGTTCAGTTCAAATGCGACCGCATCTACGCCGTCGATGCCCGACGCTTCAAATCCTGGTTCCTTTGACGGAAACGTTTATACCTCGCCGACACCGACGCCGTCGCCGACAGCAACACCCGTCGCGACGCCGACAGCCACGCCGACCGCGAGCCCGACACCGACGGCTACGCCGACACCTGCGCCTAATCCGTTGGCTCAGGATGGTAACCTTGAGATATGGCTCTATGAGATTCCTGCCTATCCGACCGTCACCGATCTGTCGGCCGGCGAGGAAATTCCAATAGCAGAACTTGCCGGTGGCGCGTTTACTCGCGTTACGAATACATTGCCCAGCCAACTGCCTCGTCCGGGCACGTCAACGACGGGCCCCTTCATCGCGGACGACAATCACGACGTGTCGATCACTGATAACGGCGGAATGATAGCTTTTGGTTCGACAAGGGACCTCGTGCCTGCGGTCGGAAATCCGTTTCCTGCCGAGGACAATGATGAGATATTTACCTACGTCCGAGCTACGGCCCAACTCAACCAGGTGACCAAGACGCCGAGAGGGCCGATCGTCAACCCAATTTACAGCAAGTTCCCTACTATCTCGGGCAACGGTTCGCGTGTGGCATTCTCCAGCACTGCGGACGATCCGATCGATGATCCGAATAGCGCCACGAATTTCGATACCGGTAGCAATCCTGAGTCGAGCCGTAACGAGGAGGTATTTTACGCCGATCTCGTGAACGGCGTCCCGACGGGCGGCCGACAGGTGACCACGACGACGCCGACAAACCCGGGCGACCCTGTTAATCTGTATGATTTTGGACGGCGCATGAGTCGAGACGGACGCTATATCGCATTCGATTCTTATGCCGACCTCGGCACCTCGCCAAACCCCGCGAACCTGCCCGGTTTTGCGACATTCCTCTACGATGCTACGGCAAACAGTATCCGACAGGTCGGGCTCCGAAGCGACGCCGATACCGCAGCCACCGGTGGCGACATTCAGCGCTACCCGTCCTTCACCGAATACAATGGTGCGGGCACACCCGCATTGTTGGTCTTTGAAACGCGACTGAACATCCGCGCTGACGGCACTATCCCGACGACGGCTGCTGATGGCCTTAATCCCGACCCGTCACGTCCGGCTCAGATCTACTCGTATCCGCTGAATGTTCCCGCGGCCGACGCGACATTCACGCGACTCGCTAACTTCCCTCGCGCCGGGCTGTTCATAGGCTCGACACAGATGCTGACCGGTGATTCG
>CAZMQR010000250.1:0-4045 GCA_964568325.1 uncultured Chloracidobacterium sp.
GAGCTTTGACACCGCGTACGGCGAGCGAGGATAAAAGGGTGTCAGTTCGTTCTGTGGTATCTCGCGCACCTTGCCATAGAGTTCCGAGGTCGATGCCTGATAGAACCTTACTTTTCGAAGCCCAGTCTCCCGTATCGCATCGAGAAGCCGCAGGGTCCCCAACGCGTCGACCTGCGCCGTATAATCGGGTATGTCGAATGAGACCTTTACGTGACTTTGGGCGGCGAGATTATAGATCTCGTCGGGCTCGATCCTCTCCAACAGACGGTTGAGGCTGCTTGGGTCGATCAGGTCGCCATAGTGGAGGAACAGGGACTTTCCATAGATCTCAGGGTCTTCGTAAAGATGATCTATGCGGGACGTATTAAAAGAGCTTGAGCGCCGGATAATGCCATGCACTTCGTAGCCTTTGGCTACTAGCTGCTCCGTCAGGTAACTGCCGTCCTGGCCGGTGATGCCGGTGATCAATGCCCTTTTCATAATGGGATTATAAATGCCGCCGGGCGAGGGGCAAAACGCGACGTTTTTGGGTGCCGTTTTCGCGACCATGCCCGATGGTCAATCAAGGG
Source organism: uncultured Chloracidobacterium sp. (assembly GCA_964568325.1). GTDB lineage: Bacteria > Acidobacteriota > Blastocatellia > Pyrinomonadales > Pyrinomonadaceae > OLB17. The sequence goes on from CAZMQR010000250.1 coordinate 570, forward strand.
TGGCGTGGGCGAATAGCTCGCTAAGCGGTTCTTCCCGGCGCGATCCGGCCCAGGTGTCGGATTCCGGTCGTGAGCCGACCGCGGCGCGGGCGAGAAACGCGGCGAATGCGGCGAGGCCCTGTATCCTGGACGGCGCTCCGTCGAGGCTCGCGTAGAGGCGTCGCCGCAGGTTGTGGTTCTTGCCGAGGTCGCCGATCAGGTTGTCGTACATTTTCCTGAGACTCATCTTGCTTAGCCGAGACGGCGGCGTATTTGGCTGACAAAACACGCGGGCCCGCGGATCGATGACGAGTTGCCAGCCGGCTCGTTTGAGCCGCGGCGTGTACTCAGCGTCTCCGAAGTTTGGGTAGCGCTTCGAGTTCATCAGCCCGTGCTCATTGATCGCGGCAACTGGGACGAGGACGCAATTGCCGACAATAATATCTACCTTCCACGGTCTTTGGGGTATCGTCCAGATGGTCTGCGAATACCAGTGTCGCCAACCGCCAGCCCATGTGTCCCAGACCGGCGCGGTCTGAAACAGCCGGTGCGGCACATCCCAGAGTAGCAGGAGCGAGCCAACGACCGTCCGCGGATACCGTTCGGCCGTCTCGACCATGTATCGCAGTGAGTCGGCGTCGAATACCTGATCGTCGTTGATCTGGAGGATGTATTTCGGGTCCTTTTCAAGGGCGCCGCGGACGGCCACATTTGTCCCCTCGGTAAACCAGAGATCTCCCGTCCCATGAACGACATCAACGTTGGGAAACTGTTCACGAATGGCTTCACTCGTGCCATCGGTGGAGCCGTCATCGAGAATAACTACGCCAATATTAAGCCCTTCGGAATTAAGATTCGAGATGCTCTTGAGGCACTGAAGCGTGATGTCACGGCGATTGTGGACAGGCGTGACTATCTCTACTCGGATTGGTTCGGACATTAGTCTATAGCCTTTCCGGCGGTATCGCCGGGTTCGCCCCACCAGAGGCGTTTGAGAACCTTTGTATTAGCGGTGTCGTCCTCACTCATCCCGATACCGACGTACTTGATCCCTTCCCGGTTCCTTAATTCGGCCGCAAGAATTCGCCAAAAGTCGAATACCAGCACTTCAGACCATTGATTCTTGAAATCAGACGCGGTCAGGGCCTTGAAAGCGGGATCGGGCGTCGTTACGAGGACAGCCTCGGATTGCGACAGACACTCTGCGATCGAACCGAGGATAACAATGTCCCGCTTGATATCGTCGAGGTCCATCTCGGCAGCCATTGGGTCAAACGCCACTACGCGAAAACCGGCTCTGGCCAGTTGACGTGCGACATAAACGCCTTGTGATTCTTCGGTTACGTGTGAGAACGGTTTATACGAAAGGCCGAGCACGGCGACCGTCGCCCCATTTTTCAGCATCCGTTGGACACGGGCAGCAACCTTCTCGGCTATGGATCGATTCATCGAATCCGTTGTTGCAGCCAGTGAAGCTTTGACGCCGATCTGGCCGGCAAAATAGGTCAACGCTACGTTATCTCGCGGAAAACATGGCCCCCCGTAACCGATAGAACCGGTCAGGTATTTTCGCCCGATACGCTCGTCCAGGCCGAGAGCGTTCGACACAATATCAACGTCACCGCCCGGTATCTTCTCGCAGATCTCGGCGAGCATATTCGCGAACGTTATCTTTGTGGTGACGAAGGTGTTGATCGAGATCTTTGCGAGCTCGGCATTCTCCAGCGACATCCGCGCCGACGGGGCTCCGTTAGCTACGACGCGCGAATAAAGGTCCTCAAGCTCGGCACCGCATCTTTCGTCAAGCTCGCCGATCAGAGTGAAATCGGGATTGAGGAAATCGTTGATGATGCTGCCGAGGGCGATGAACTCGGGGCTGTAGCAAACGCCAAAATCAGTTCCGGCCTTTTTGCCCGATTCCCTTTCGAGGATCGGCACCAGCGCTTGACGTGTCGAGCCCGGAAGCACGGTGCTGGTCAAGACTACATTGTGATAACCAGACTTCTTCTTCAAGGCCTTGCCGATCTCGGCAAAGGCCCATCTTGCGTACTGTAGCGAAAATGACCCATTCTCGTCGCTGGGCGTCGGGACGATGACGAACGAGATGTCGCTGTTCAAAACGGCGCCTTCGTGGCTTAGTGTCGCGCGAATGCGTTCCTTGTTTGCTGCGGTCATTTCGTCAAGGCCCGTTTCCTGCACCGGTGCGTGGCCATCGTTGACTCGATCTATGGATTGCTGGTTTACATCAACGCCTATCACCTCAAATCCCTGCGAGGCGAACGCTGCAGCCATGCTTGCCCCAAGCTTTCCCAATCCTATTACTGAGATCTTTTCGTTCATGAATGTCGTGAAGTGGTGCTTAGACGGTGGCTTCGGCGAGCACGGGTTCAGTTCTGTCGCCAGCCAGCGCTGCGGCTACCTGCTCTTCGATCCAATGGTAGGTATGAGCGAGGCCGTCTTCGAGCGATATTTGCGGTTCCCAGCCGAGGACCTCGCGGAGCTTGGCGTTGTCCGAATTGCGGCCACGTACGCCCTGAGGGCCGTCAATATGTTTGCGATGGACGGTGATCCCCGCGATGTTCGCGATAATGTCCGCTAATTGGTTGATGGTCACCATCCGATCCTGGCCCAAGTTTAGCGGCTCGCCAAAACCGGAATTCATCAGCCGGTAGATGCCTTCGAGACAGTCGTCGATATAGCAGAACGAACGCGTCTGTTCGCCGTCGCCCCAGATCTCGATCTCATGGTTGCCGGTCAGCTTGGCGAACGCGATCTTGCGGCACAGAGCTGCGGGGGCCTTTTCGCGGCCGCCCTCCCAAGTGCCTTTTTCGCCAAAGATGTTATGAAAGCGGACGGTCCGCGTCTCGATACCGTAGTCCTCAGCATAGTGCATGCAGAGCCGTTCGGAAACGAGCTTTTCCCAGCCGTAGGCATCCTGCGGATAGGCGGGATATGCGTCAGCCTCTTTCAGCGGCGTGACACTCGCGTCCTCCTGCAGGTGTTCGGGATAGATGCAGGCAGAGCTGGTGTAAAGGTAGCGTTTTACGCCGTTCTCGCGAGCCGCTTCGAGCGTATGGATATTGATCAGCGAGTTGTTGTGCAGTATCTGTGCGTGGTTTGACGAGATAAAGCCCATTCCGCCCATATCGGCGGCCAGAGCATAAACCTGATCAACGCCTTCGGTCGCCGTTAGGCAGTTTTCCCATCGCCGCATATCGAGCAGCAGAAAATCATCGGCGTCTGTCGTGCTAAATTCGGGCAATTTGATATCGACGCCGCGGACCCAATAGCCTTTGTTCCTGAGGTAGGTCGCCAGGTGGCTCCCGATGAAGCCGCCCGCACCTGTGACTAGTACCCTTGTTGGTTGACTCATAGGACGGAAATCTGCGAACGGCTATTGCGCCTCGTCGCCAGAATGGTATGTACTGCGGTGGTAATAGCTCTGGTAGTAGTAATAGTTGTCCTTGGTGTTGAGGTTAACGTTGTTGAGAACTACG
>CAZMQR010000251.1:0-4044 GCA_964568325.1 uncultured Chloracidobacterium sp.
TCTGCGAAACTCTCTCCGTCCTCCGCGTGGAATGTTTGCTAAGGTTTTTTTTCCACGCAGAGAACGCAGAGAATGAAACGCAGAGTTCGCGGAGAGGCGGTTTTTCAAACTGAACCACTACCTTGGAAGTTGGATTCTTGCCCTTTCAATCGCCGTAATATAAATTTAGAGGTTAACCCTATTTTATGAGTTCTGATAAAGGAGTATTGCCGATATATGAAAGCATTCGCGACTGAGAATCTACGAAACCTTGCCGTCATTGGACACGGCGACGCGGGCAAAACCCAGCTGGTAAGTTCCCTGCTCCACGTCGCCGGCAGCGGACAGCATCGCTGGGGAAAGGTCGATGAAGGGACGACCATCACCGATTACGAGGAAGATTCGATCGAGAGAAAGGTCTCGCTCAACAACAACTTCGCCCACGTCGAATACAAGGACACAAAGATAAACCTGATCGACACGCCCGGCTATGCCGCGTTCGTGTCGCACGCACGGCCGGCGTTGCGCGTGGCTGACTGCGCTCTGGTCGTGGTTGATGGCGTTCACGGCATCGAAGTGCAGACCGAGAAGACTTGGCAGTATGCAAACGAATTCCTGCTCCCGCGCTTCATGGTCATCAACAAGCTCGATAAAGAGCACTCAGATTTTGGCCACGCGCTCGATACGGCGGCTGAATCGTTCGCCCGTTCGATCGTGCCGTTCACTTTGCCGATCGGCAGCGAAGCTAATTTTAAGGGCGTCGTCGATGTTGTCCATCAAAAGGCGTACGAATTTGACGCCGAAGGCAAGGCAAAAGAGATACCGATCCCGGATGAGGGCAAGGCCCTGTTCGACTCGACACGCGAGCGACTGATCGAGATCGTTGCTGAATCAGACGATGCTCTGATGGAGAAATATTTTGAGAACGGCACTCTTGAGGAGGACGACATCTATCCCAACCTCGCTAAGGCCATCGCTTCGAGCAAACTTTGCCCTGTTTATGCTGTTTCGTCACTCAATCTGGTCGGCATGCAGATCCTGCTCGATCATATAGTCGAATTTGCACCAAATCCGGCAACGCATGAGTCGGAATATGGATTTAGCGACGCTGAGATGGCGGGCGACCGCATTACACGAAAATACAGTAACGATGAACCGTTTTCGGCGTATGTATTCCGGACGATCGCTGACCCCTTCGCGGGCCGCATCACCGTGATGAAGGTGATCTCGGGCAAGGTCGCAAATGACGCCACTGTCCTTAATTCGAGCCGCGATACGGCCGAACGCCTTGGGGCTCTCCACGTGATCGCGGGCAAAACGCTAGACAAGGTGAACGAGGCCGCCACCGGTGACATCATTGCCGTTGTCAAGCTGAAAGACACGCAGACCGGCGACACGCTGTGCGACAAGGCCAAACCGATCGTATTTCCAAAGGTCGAGTATCCCGAGGCTGCTATCGCGTTTGCCATCGAGCCGAAATCGCGAGCGGACGAAGACAAGATATCGGCCGCGTTGCACAAGATCCTCGAAGAAGATCCGTCGCTGCATTTTGATCGCGACCCGCAGACCAAGGAGTTTATCCTTTCGGGCTCGGGCCAGTTGCATATCGAAACCGTCGTTAAGAAACTGGCCGACCGCTATCACGTCGAGGTCGCTCTGCATCCGCCAAAGGTGCCTTACAAGGAAACGATCACGCAACAGGTCGAGGTTCAGGGCCGTCACAAAAAACAGTCGGGCGGCCGCGGCCAGTTTGGCGATTGCAAGGTCATTTTCGAGCCCCTTGAGCGTGGTGCGGGCTTTGAGTGGGTCGATAAGATCTTTGGTGGCGCCGTGCCGCAGAACTTCCGCCCGGCTATCGAAAAAGGCATCATCGAGGCCGCTGCCGGCGGCTCAGTCGCGGGTTATCCGCTTGTCGATTTCAAGGTGACGCTCATCGACGGCAGCTATCACACGGTCGATTCGGATGAGCATTCATTCAAGGCTGCTGGCCGCAAAGCCTTTCGCGCCGCGATGGAAAAGGCCAAGCCGACGCTGCTCGAACCGATCATGGACGTCGAGGTCTTTACGCCGCAAGAGGTGTCCGGTGACATCATGGGCGACCTCAACAGCCGCCGCGGCCGCGTCGGCGGCATGGAGGTCCGAGGCAAACAGCAGGTCATTAAAGCGAAGGTGCCGCTCGCCGAGATGCTGGATTATCAATCGAAGCTCAACAGCGTCACGCAAGCCCGCGGCTCGTACCATATGCAGTTCTCACACTACGATCCGCTGCCGCACAACCTGGCAGATAAGGTCGTAGCCGAAGCCGTCGCAGCCGGCCGTGTGCGTGCGCATGACGAGGACGAATAGGCAAGGCAGCTACCCGTTGATCGATCACTTTCTTTTTAGGAGCACTATGAAAACCAGACCATTTCTTTCCTTCCTCTCAGTTCTCGTGTTCGTGACGGCTCTTGCCGTAACCGACGCATCATCGCAGCTCAGGCTGCCCCAAGCATCGCAAAAGGCGGCCGTCTCGCAGACCGTAGGCGTTACCGACGTTACGATCTCGTATTTTCGCCCGATGGCAAAGGGCCGGAAGATCTGGGGCGAATGGCCCGTCAAGGTCGAGGGCGAGGCGACGCTTGACAATGGCATGACCCGACCCGCGGGCGCTCCGATCGTGCCGTACGGCCATATCTGGCGGACGGGAGCAAACGCTGCGACGCAATTCACCGTCACGGATGACGTGCGGATCAATGGCCAGCCGCTCCCCGCAGGCACCTACAGCCTGCACTCGATCCCCGGCCAGGATGAATGGGTATTTATCTTCAATTCCGTCGCTGAGCAGGGCGGCAGTTTTAGCTATGACAAGGCCAAGGACGTCCTCCGCGTCAAGGCAAAGCCGGAATGGAATGCAGAACATCAGGAAGCTCTGAGTTTATCGGTCGAACCCGAATCCGAAAGCACGGCAAAGGTCGTCCTGCGATGGGAAAAACTCCGTGTGCCGTTCACACTCGATATCGCCAATCCCAGCGATACCGTTGTTACCAAAGCGGCGAAGGTGGTCGCGGCGGCAAAGGCGGATGATTTTGATACGCCGTTCCGGGCTGCAAATTACGCTCGCGACAAGAAACTGAACGCCGTTGCCGCGAGATGGTACGAACAGGCGCTAGCCGCCGCCGAGGCCGAGATCAAGGCAGGCGAGGCGTTCCGCGGCTATAGCCGTAAATTCAATGCCCTCGTCGCTCTGGGACGCAATACAGAAGCGGTCGCCGCCGGTGAAAAGGCAGTCTCGCTCGGCAAGGCCGCCACGCCCAAGGTCGATACGGCCGCCCTCGAAAAACGCATCGGAGATATCAAGGCCGGCAAGAATTAGCCCACAAAACACACAATATTTGAAAGGAGGCTTGTTCAACGAGCCTCCTTTCTTAGTGCCTTACCTGTGTTTTTGCTTTCCTTCCCTTACGCTTTCTTATGACACATCATGCACTGTGCAGTGACCGGGCCTTTTGACGCAGGAAACGTCTTTCTAACCTCGACGTGACAACCTGCACACGCCCGATGCATTGCCTGTTGGTTGTTCAGCGTGATCAATGCCGGACTGCTCTCGTGCTTGATCTGTGGATTTGCATCGAGCAATTTGGGCTTTTGTCCTTCACGGGCATGACAGCTGGAGCAACCGACGACACCCGAACCGTTCGGATCCTTCGCAAATAACTCGGCGGTCAGCGTCGTTGTTCGGTCATCCGGCCACGCGGTCTTGAGCGGCGGATGTTTTGCTACTTCGCCCTGAGGCTGTGCCGCATGGTGGCACGAAATGCAGGCGATCGGCGAGGATTTGTCTATATTATACTCGCCGCCGTTGTGTTTGATATGGTTGAATGTCACCTGCCCGAGCTTGGCGTCCTTGCCGAGGATGACCACGTCGGGCATCTTCTTATCATCTGGACTGGTCGTCTGCGCACTTGCACTAGTCCATGCATCAAATGCTGCAAAAATTCCCATGCCAAAAAGGACCGTAACGGCTGCCATAACCGACCAAAGTTTCGTCCTCATCATTGACCTCCTTCCACGGCAAGTAGGATTGCC
>CAZMQR010000252.1:0-4038 GCA_964568325.1 uncultured Chloracidobacterium sp.
ACTCTCCCCATATGGATATGGAGACCAAAACGGGCAACCACATCCATGTCATCCTCGACAATCAGCCATACGAGGCTTATTACAATCTGGGCCAGGCTTTCGAATTGCGGAATGTCCTGGACGGGGAGCACACCCTACGCGTCTTTCCTTCACGGCCGTGGCACGAAAGCTATAAGAACGACGGCGCGTTCCAGATGATCAAGTTCACTGTCAAGGGCGGCAAGGCCAACCCGAACAAGGCCACGACCACGAACTCAGGTCAAACTGTGTCCAATGCTAACTCCGCCCCGGCGGGCGAGGGCAAGGACGTTCTGCCCAGCAACGCGGGCCCGGTGGACATGACAAGGCCGCTGCTCACCTACAGCCGGCCGAAAGGCGAATACAAGCTGGAAACCTCGGACAAGATAATGGTTGATTTCTGGCTCTCTAATGCCAAGCTGACAGGCGACGGCGGGGAGTACCGAGTGCGGATCAAGATCGACGCCGCTGAGCCCATCTATCTTGAAAGATGGGAGCCCGTGTGGCTGACAGGTTGGACGCCGGGCAAGGCGATGCTTGCCCTTGAGCTCGTAGATCGGAATGGCAACATCATTGACAACGCAGGCTATAACCGCACTACGCGCGACATCACGATCGTTAAATAAGTATGAGACGAGACATTACCTCTTGGTTTAGCCACAATCTCGGCATGGAAATGCCCCTGGTCGCCTACGGTGACCGCGGCTACCCGCTGCTGATGTTCCCGACCGCCGCGGCTGACTATCTGGAGTATGAGCGGTTCTATCTGGTCGATTCGATAAAGGACCTCATTGAGGCCGGTCAGATCCGAGCTTACTCGATCAACTCTGTCAACCGCTACAGCCTCTTGAACAAAGAGTCACATCCCGGCTGGAAGGTTGAGATGTTGGCGCGCTATGACCGCTACATCATGGATGAGGTCATTCCGCTGATCCGAAACGAATGCGGCTCTGACGCCCGCCCACTAACAACCGGGGCCTCGCTTGGGGCATTCCTGGCTGCGAATACCTACTTCAAACATTCCGAAGCGTTTCGCGGGACGATCGCTATGAGCGGAAGCTACGACATTTACAATTATCTTGAGAGCTACTTTGACGACAACGTCTACTTCAACAATCCGGTGATGTATCTCAAGAATCTCGATGACGACTATCATCTGCCGCGTTTGCGACAGGCGGATTCGATCGTGATCGTCAGCGGCCAGGGCTCATACGAAGCCCCAGACCGCAGCCGGGAATTCTCAGGCCTGCTGCATTCAAAAGGAATTCCACACCGCCTCGAACTCTGGGGCCACGACGTTAATCATGACTGGCCATGGTGGAGACGGATGTTGCCCCATTACCTTGGCGAGTTTTGCAAATAATAAGAGGGATGATCTCTCATCCCTCCCGATATCAACCATCCCCTTTCTTACCCTTGCGTTTGCCCCCTTCGGGCCTGTCCGGTGCCGGATCATTTCGCGGCGTCGATTGAACGGTCGGCGGCCTAACGACGATGGGGCGATCTGGTGGTGGCCCTGTATCTGCGGGCTTGGTATCGGTCGATCCGGGCCTCCCTGAATCCGTCATTTGTGTTTCACCCGGCAAAGGAGCATTCGGGTCGATCTTGGTGCCCGGAGTAAAGATAACGCCGGTCTTTCGACCCTCAAGATCCGCTTCCTCCAGCTTTTCGAGTTCCTCACGTTTGCGCATCTCGCTCGCACGCTTGACCTCAGCCGGCATCGGCGGTGGGGCCGGGAATGTCTCAGTTGGCTTGCCTTTCAAGAAGGGAACCATGAACGCGTTGTAGTACGGCAATGCACCGTGCCCACCGGTCATGCCCGAACCGAGCGACTCCTTCCTGAGCGGATTTCCCATCCACACGCCCGTCACGTAGGTTGGTGTGTAACCGATAAACCAAACGTCCGTATGATCGTTGACCGTACCGGTCTTGCCCGCAACCTGGCTTCCGCCGCCTGCCGCCCCGGGTGCGGTTCCACCGCCCGCAGTGACGCCGCGCATCATCTGAACCATCGTCAATGCGACGTATTCACTGGTGACCTTAGTGCTTGCACCATCGTACTCCTCGAGCAGGCTGCCGTCGCGGTTGTAAACCTTGCGGATAAGATGCGGCGCCATCCGAATGCCCTTGTTCGGGAATACCGAATAGGCCGCGGTCATTTCGAGCAACGAAGCCTCGCTCGCACCCAAAGCGCTCGGCAGGCTGGGAGCCATGGGATTCGATATTCCAAAACGTCTCACCATCTGGCCGCCAGCCTGAATGCCTACCTGTTCAAGCAAATGGACGGCGGCGATGTTATACGATTTTGCCAGGGCAATCTTCATCGGCACATTGCCATGGCTCGTGCTGCCGTCATAGTTATGCGGCATCCAGCCACCGCGTTTGATAGGGGCCCCGCTGACGGTCATATCGGGCGTCATGCCGTCTTCGACCGCGGCGGTATAGATAAATGGCTTGTAAGCTGAGCCCGTCTGCCTCAGCCCCTGTGTAGCATTGTTGAACTTGTTGGTCTGAAAATCATACCCGCCGACCATACACACGACTTCGCCAGTCTTAGCATTGATCGTTACCAAAGAAGCCTGTACTTCAGGCACCTGTTGCAGTTCAACATCGAGCATGCTCTTGTCCTTATCCACGCCCTTGATAAGGAATTCGGCCAGAAAGCCGGGCTTAAGCTCGTCCTTTGGCCGACGACCGCTCCGACCCATATCGCCGGCACGCACGATCGCCTTATAACGCCCAAAACGCACGCCAACCTCATCAGAGTTTGGGCTCGCCTTCATCACAAGGCCCTTAATATACTCGCCTTCTTTGTAGTCGTCGCCATACCAGTCAGGATGCTTGAATGTATCCAGCGTCCTTTGGATCTCTTTCTCATCGGTCAGCGGCTCTTCATTCTCGTCCACGAGAATATTCTTATAGTCCGAACGCCATTTCCGGCCGCGATCAAAGCTTCGCAGGCGTTCGCGAATCGTCCTGGTTGCGATCTTTTGCGCTTCGACATTTATGGTCGAATAGACCTTAAGGCCACCCTGTGCGACGCGCGTCGTGTACTTTTCCTCTAGATATTTGCGGATCTCCTCGATCGGATAATCCCACGCGGTCGATTTCGGCTGTGACTGGTAATAGGCGGTGCTCGCCAGCTTAATGTCAATGGCTTTTGCGGCATCCACTTCCGCCTGTGAATACTTCTCGGGAAAGTACTTCGCCATTTGGTCGAGAACGAGATCGCGCCGCTCGCGCGCCTTGGCCAGATTTCGCGTCGGCGAGTATTCAGGGGACTTTGGGATCGCCGCGAGCAGAGCCGCCTCCTCCAACGTCAGGTCCTTGACAGATTTTCCAAAATACGTCCTCGAACCGGCCTCAAAGCCATATGCTCCAGCACCGAGGAACACATAGTTCATATACATCTCAAGGATCTGGTCCTTCGTATAGAGCCGCTCGATCTGCAATGCGACCGCCCACTCGTTGACCTTCCTTGTGTAGGTCTGATCCTTATAGAGAAAGAGGTTCTTGGCCAACTGTTGCGTGATCGTTGATGCTCCCTCGGTCCGCCCAGTCGTGAGATTTCTGTAAACCGCGCCAATGATCCGGTAAGGATCGATGCCGATATGTTCACGATATCGATAGTCCTCAATTGCCAGCAGCGCATCGGTCACACGGTCGGGAACGTCCTGGATCTTCAGAGGTATACGTTTCTCGATAGCGAATTCAGCAAGGATCGTCTCGCCGTCATCGGCGTAGATCGTCGTAACCTGGGGCGGGCGATATGTCGCAAGGGCCGATACCTCCACGGAATACCGCGAATTATTGAGATAATGACCGGCGAGCACGCCGGTCAAAGCACCCGCCGACAGAGCGAGCAGGAGTGACGTAAAAAAGAACATCAGCCCCGAGCCGCGCTTTGACCCAGTCGCAGCCACCCTGCCGGGCATCTTCAAACGTTCAACTTCTACCGCCATACCAATCTCCTAGTTAACGAACCGACGTAATTTGATGCTCACCACAAAACCGATCGCT
>CAZMQR010000253.1:0-1346 GCA_964568325.1 uncultured Chloracidobacterium sp.
CATGGAACTTTGAACTTGGAACCGTTCGCGATAGCGAACCCTTACGGCGTGGTTCCGGTGTTTCATTTTGCGAATAACGCCGATCTGGGGACGCTTGGGCGCTCCGAGCTTGAGGCGGCGATTCCGGTGCAGGACGGGCTTAATAAAGCGGTGCTCGACATGCTGGTGGCGATGGAATTCTCGGCGTTTCGGCAGCGGTGGGCGGCGGGCATCGAGGTCGCGACGGATGAGGAAGGCAAGGCTGTCGTGCCGTTCCAGTCGGGCATCGACAAGATCTGGATGGCTGAGAATCCGAGCGCACGGTTTGGCGATTTTGAGGCGTCGCAGCTCGATCAGTTCCTAAAAGTGAAAGACAGCTTTCGCACGGACATCGCCTCGGTGACGGGCACGCCGCTGCACTATTTTATGCAGACGACGCGCTCGCTGCCGTCGGGCGAGGCGTTGCGCAAGGCCGAGACGCGGTTCATCGCCAAGGTCCGCGACCGGCAAGAGGCATTCGGCCAGGTCTGGGCGGATGCAGTGGCGTTTGCACTACGGATCGAGGGCCGCTCGGTTGATAGTCGTTTGATAACCCAATGGGAAGACCCTTCGCCCTTAAGCGAACGCGAGATGCTCGAGAACATTTTGTTGAAAAGACGGATCGGATTGCCGGTCGAGGAAGCATTGGTCGAGGCCGGTTACGGCTCGGCGGACGCAGAAGAGATTCACCACAGAGACACGGAGGACACAGAGAATTAAAACCGCTCAAGGCGTCGGAACGCGGGCATCTCTGCCCGCATGCGGCGTGCGTAAGAGCGGGCAAGGATGCCCGCGTTCCGACGCCTTGACGCGGACCATCGAAGATTGAATATGAAACACGAAAACACACAACAGTCAGAACCACCTGCGGTAGCGGGTGGTTTGAGTGACGTCACCTCTAAGGCCAATGGGCCGATTCAACCGTCGCCGACCAACGATGTACGAGATCACTACGTTCAACCACCCGCTACCGCAGGTGGTTCTGACTTGGCGGCGCTTCAAGCCGAGAACGAGCAACTCAAGGCGGAGATACGCTTTGGGGCTGCGAGGGATTCGGTTTTGGAGGAGCTGAAGCGGGCCGGGGCGCGCTCGCCGGGGCTGCTGTTTGAATCGGTAAAGGGTGATCTGCAGTTTGACGACTCGGGGCAGCCGGCGAATACGGCCGCCATTGTCGCACGGCTCAAGACGGCCTTTCCCGAGCAGTTCGGCACGGATGCGCCGCGGTCCATCGACGGCGGAGCTGGCGTTGTTAGGAAGCCTTCGCTAACGCGCGATGCATTAAAGCGGATGAAGCCGGCCGAGATCGCTGAGCTGGATTGGGCGGAAGT
>CAZMQR010000253.1:1446-4008 GCA_964568325.1 uncultured Chloracidobacterium sp.
ATGCATTAAAGCGGATGAAGCCGGCCGAGATCGCTGAGCTGGATTGGGCGGAAGTGAAACGCGTGCTCGCGTCCGCTTGATGAGTTGCCACGGGCTTCAGCCCGTGGTTAGCGGTACCCCAAAGCTCGGCTTTAGCCGAATGGCTTTTTGGGCTAAAGCCCGGTCATTTGTTGAGGCTGACCACTAGCTAAAGCTAGCGGCAATTTATACAACACAAAACAACCACCAAAGGAGAAACATGGCACTAGACTTTATACCAACAGTTTGGGCGGCGAGGTTGCTTGTCGCTTTGGAAAAATCGCTCGTTTACGGGCAATCGATCGTGTGCAACCGCGACTACGAGGGCGAGATCAAGGAGGCCGGCAATACGGTCAAGATCGCGTCCATCGGTGAGGTCACCATCGACGATTACACAAAAGACACAGACATCAGCGAGCCTGAATCGCTGACCGACACAGAGCAAAACCTGCTGATCGATCAGGCGAAGTACTTTAACTTCTACGTTGATTCCATTGACCGCGCTCAGCAAAACGTCAACGTGCTCGACGAGGCGATGCGGCGTTCGGCCTGGGGGCTGAGGGACGTGGCGGACAGCTTTCTCGCCGGCCTGATGGCAGCGGCCGTGCCGAGCGGTAACACGATCGGCACGACGCTCGCTCCTGAGGTGCCGACCAAGGAAACGGCATACGAATACCTCGTCGATCTTGGCGTCAAGCTCGATGAGGCCAACGTGCCGATCGATAGCCGATTTGTGGTCGTGCCCGCGTGGTTTCACGGCCTGCTGCTCAAGGACGAGCGGTTCATCAAGGCCGGCACACGCATGTCCGATACCGCGCTTAGGAATGGCGAGGTCGGTGAGGCCGCAGGCTTTGCGATCCTGAAATCGAACAACGTACCCAACACTTCGGGTGCGAAGTACCAGATACTCGCCGGCCACAGCCGCGGCACAGCGTATGTCGAACAGATCATTGACCTGCTCACGTACAAGCCCGAGAAACGCTTTGGCGACGCCGTCAAGGGCCTCCACGTTTACGGCGCAAAGGCCGTAAGGCCGACGAGCTTGGCGATGCTTATTGCCGATAAGGAATAGCCGAGGTGCGAGGGAAAAGGGACGAGGGCGCGTTCGGTATGAGCCATTGTCCCTCGTCCCTTGTCCCTAACGAGAGGAAATATGACTTTTTTGGAAAAATTGAAACTACTAACCGCCTGGGACACTGAGCCCGCGTTGACCGAGGACGAGCTTGAGGAAGCGCTTGCGGCCGCCGCATTGCAGGACGCGAACGGCCTCGCACCATTGCATGAAGAATGGACGCCGACCTATGACCTAAACGCCGCCGCGGCCGCCGCCTGGCTAATCAAAGCCTCACGCGCCGCCGCCACGGTCGATGAGCCGACGGCCGGCATGGTCACGTCGCGAGTTTTCGACAACTGCCGTTCGATGGCAAGAATATTCGGCGGAAAACGCGTAACCAGCCTGTCAGTGGGGTAGGCAGGCAGAAACACGAGCGGTAGCGAGTGTGCCCGACCCGAATGGATCACGTCGGGGCACACTCGCTACCGCTCGTGTTTCCGCCTATAATTTCCTGTGTGGAGACCGTCAATGTCATCGGCGGCGGGCTCGCCGGCGTCGAGGCGGCTTGGCAGGCGGCCCGGCTGGGCGCCCGCGTCCGGCTGTATGAGATGCGGCCCGTGATGCAGACACCCGCTCACCGCACCGACAAGCTGGCCGAGATCGTTTGCTCGAATTCGCTCAAATCCGATGAGCCCGGCAGCGCACCTTACTTGCTAAAAGAAGAACTCCGTCGCGGCGGCTCGCTCGTGATGGAGGCCGCCGAGGCGACCCGCGTCCCCGCCGGCGCGGCGTTGTCGGTGGACCGCGCGAAGTTTGCCGAATACATCACCGAAAAGATCGAGCAACATCCGCTGATCGAAATAGTCCGGGAAGAGGTGACAACGATCAGAACCGGGAGCTGTAGCGACCGGATTCTTTCACCTACCGATGGCAAATCTTGCAGGAATCCGGTCGCTACCGCTCCCGGTTCTGAATCGACCGTCATCGCCACGGGGCCGCTGACGAGCGATGCTCTGACGGCGGACATCATGCGGCTCACGGGCGACGATCAGTTGTATTTTTACGACGCTATCGCACCGATCGTGGCGGCGGATTCGATCGATATGTCAATCGCGTTCAAGGCCGCGAGGTATGGTAAGGGTGGCGACGATTATATCAACTGCCCGATGGACCGGGACGAATACGCTGCGTTTTATGAGGCATTGACGAGCGCCATTTCGGTGCCGGTCAAGCGGTTTGAATCGACGCAGTGGTTTGAGGCATGTCTGCCGCTCGAGGAACTGGCACGTCGCGGCGTCGATACGCTGCGATATGGGCCGATGAAACCAAAGGGGTTGTATGACCCGCGCACGGGAGCCGAGCCGTATGCCTGCGTGCAGCTTCGTCAGGAAAACCTGATGGCCGACGCATATGGGATGGTCGGCTTCCAAAACCACCTGAAATACGGCGAACAGGCGAGAGTTTTGCGCCTCATTCCCGGCCTCGAGAAT
>CAZMQR010000254.1:0-4004 GCA_964568325.1 uncultured Chloracidobacterium sp.
GTCGCGCCTCACCGTCGCGAGCACCTGCCGCATCAGTTCGATGCGTGACCACGGATAGTTGTAATAAACGGCCTCACCGATCTCGTACGGTTTTGCACCGGCCTTGATCAGTTCGGATGCGACCTTGAGCGTGCGCTCCGATGTGTTTGGAAAGTGGAATGATCCCGTGTCCGTGACGAGTGCCATGTAAACGCACTCGGCGATGTCCTTTGTGATCTTGCCGCCGATCGCCTTACAGAGGTTATAGATCATTTCGCCGACGGCAGAGGCGGTCGAATCGATCCAATTGATCGAGCCGAAATGCTCACTCGTCGCGTGATGGTCAATATTTATCGTGAATTGCTTGTCGAGCCCATCGATGCCCGGACGGGCGAGATCGGAGCATTCGATCACAAAGACCGCGTCATAATGGCCGTTGACGTGGGCAACGTCGCGGATCGAATCGGCACCCGGCAGGCTGCGATATGCCGGCGGCACGTCGCCCCGGACGAGGACATCGGCGTCCTTGCCGAGCGACCTTAACAGCCAATACAGGCCCAATGATGAGCCGACGCCGTCGCCATCAGGCTTGATGTGCGTGGTGATGGCAAACTTGCTCTTCTTTTCAATTAACTCAACTACTTGACTTAGCACAGCTCAAAAAGTGAAAACGGGGCGAGTATGAGAATTTGTGGGCAATTCTCCAAACGCATTGTACCATTTTCACCTTGTCATCCTTCTTGGTTTTTCTCCTCGGCCTGAGGTTCGATCTCAAGCGTTCCGAGGATGTCGCCCACACGCGAGGCGTTTTCTTCGGCGGTGTCACGCACAAAATGAAGGTGCGGGGCATGCCTCAGATCGAGATCCATCGCAACCTGCTGTCGGACGAATGTCGATGCGTGTCGTAAAGTTTTCAATGCGGCCTCGATCTCATCGTCATCGCCACGCACCAGAACATAAACCTTTGCGTCCCGCAGGTCCGCGCTGACGGTAACGTCAGTGACGGTGACCGTTTCGAGTCGAGGGTCATCGAGCTCAAAGCCTACAACCTCAGCGATCTCTTCTTTCAATCTCTCCGCAAGGCGTTCCGGCCGTCTCATTTCTTATAGTGATAACGGCACTGATAGATACAGATCTCATCATCCGAAACGTCGTATACAAGGCGGTGGACCTGTGTGATACGCCGCGACCAAAGGCCGCTGAGTTCTCGCTCAAGGAGTTTCGGGTTGCCTTGACCTTCGAACGGCGTCGTTCGTGTCTCATCTATCAGATCTACGATCCGAAGGGCTACATGCCGGTCGGTTCTTAGCCAATAGTAGAACTCCTCGAACGCCTCAGGACGCCATGAGACTTTTCTTAAGCTCATCGATGTCAACGTAGATCTTGCGATCTGGATTTTCGCGGGCATCACGAATTACTTTTAACAGGCCGTCTCGATTGGCGCCCGGTGAAAGCAAGTAGTCAGTTTCCTCTCGCTCCGCCACGGCGACCGTGACTTCCACTTCGGTCCCGTCAGGCAGATCGATCGGAGGCAGCACAACACGGCCGCCGTTTACCACCGTCCTCTCATGAATTTCCATCGTCATGGTTCCCCCTAGCCAATGATAGTCTTTACAGCTCAGTTGCCGCTATCTTCTCGATCACAAACGCCTCGATCTCGTCGCCGACCTTGATATCGTTGTAATTGACAAGGCTGATACCGCATTCAAAGCCGTTCTTGACCTCATTGACGTCATCCTTAAAGCGTTTGAGCGCCGAGATATCACCTTCCCATGTGACGACGCCGTCGCGAATGAGACGCGCCTTTGCCTGGCGGCGGATCAAGCCGTCGGTAACACGACAGCCGGCGATCGTGCCGATCCGCGATACCTTGAATATCTCCTGGACGAGAGCCTTGCCAAGCACCGATTCTTTCTCGATCGCATCGAGCATGCCGATCATAGCGGCCTTGATCTCTTCCTCGACCTTGTAGATGATCGAATGCAGGCGGATATCGACCTCTTCGTGTCGAGCAACGTCGGCGGCGCGGGCTTCGGGGCGAACATTGAACCCGATAATGACGACGGCGGTGCCTGTCTCTTCCGTTTGCGTGGCCGAAGCGAGCAAAACGTCGGATTCGTTGATGGCTCCTACACCGGCGCGGATCACGCGAACCTTTACCTTTTCGGTCGAAAGCTTCTCGAGCGTGGCACGAAGCACCTCGACCGAACCCTGAACGTCAGCCTTAAGGATAACGAGGAGTTCCTTGATCTCAGCCTGGCCGAGCGATTCGATACCGCGTTTTGTGGTCTTGAGCATCGCCGCCTGACGAGCATGCATCTGTCGCTGCTGGGCGATGTCCTGTGCGCGTTCGACATCGGCGACGACCTGGAATGTGTCGCCTGCCTGCGGAACGCCCTGCAGGCCGAGGATCTCGACCGGCGTGGCCGGTGCCGCTTCTGTCACCGTCTCTCCACGATCCGATATCATCGCGCGGACCTTGCCCGAGAACTGGCCGACGATAAATGGATCGCCAACATGCAGCGTTCCTTGCTGAACCAGTGCGGTCGCGACAGGGCCACGGCCCTTGTCGAGCTTCGCCTCGAGCACAACGCCTGAGGCACGCCGCGTCGGGCTGGCCTTTAGTTCCAGAATGTCGGCCTGCAGAAGGACCGTTTCGAGGAGCGTGTTCAGATTTTCTTTCTTTTTCGCCGACACCGGAACCATCTCCGTATCGCCGCCCCAATCGGTCGGCTGCAGGCCCAGGCCCGCAAGGCCCTGCTTGACCTTGTCGGGATTTGCATCCGGCTTATCGATCTTGTTGATAGCAACGATTATAGGCACGCCGGCGGCTTTTGAATGCTCTACAGCCTCGATCGTCTGAGGCATCACACCGTCGTCGGCCGCCACGACCAGGACGACAATGTCTGTCGCCTTTGCACCTCGGGCACGCATCATCGTGAACGCCTCGTGGCCCGGCGTATCAAGGAATACGACTCGCCGCTCCTCGCCCTGTTTGTCGGGATTTGGCACATATACGCTGTAGGCCCCGATGTGCTGAGTGATCCCGCCAGCCTCGCCCTCGGCCACATTGTCCGACCTGATCGCATCAAGCAGGCTGGTCTTTCCATGGTCGACGTGGCCCATCACGGTAATGACCGGGGCTCGTGAGAACTCCACATCGTCGGCGTCCGCGGCAATAAGCTCCTCGAACTCCTCTTCGATGACCATTTCCTCGAATGGCACGAAGCTAAGGTCGATGCCGTATTCAAACGCCATCTCAGTCGCCATTTTCTCGCCGATCGGCTGGTTGAGGGTCGCAAAGATGCCGCGTTTGATGAGCAGTTGGACAATATCGCGGGGCGTGATGCCGAGGGCCTCAGCAAACTCGCGCACGGTCGCTCCTTCGACGAGGCGGACGGCCTTTAGATTCTCGTTGTCGATCGTCCCGACCTGATCGAGGATGCGTTCCTCGATCGACCGTTTTTGCGGGGCGTCGATATCCCGTTCGGCAAACTTGCCCTTGTCCTCGGGCCTGCCTCGGCGCCCGCCGGAGCGGCCCGGGCGTCGCCGGTTGTCCGCCGGCGGCGTGTAGGTCATTTGCGGAGCGCTCGTCTCGCCCGGTGTTCCGCGATACGGCGACCGTGCACCCTCAGCGAGGCTGCCCGTCTTGGTCGGAGCATCAGTCACCAGCCGGTCGCCCGCCTTGATGCCCTGCTTAATAGCGTCGGGGCTAAGTGTAAGCCTCTTCACCGTCGTTCCACGCGGCGCGTCAGGCTCGGGCGCAGGAGGCTCAGCCTCGACCGGCTCTGCCGGAGGTGTCTCGACGGCTTCAGCGACCGGTTCCTCGACCTTTGTCTTAACAAGCCGCTTGACCGCCGGCTTTGCGGCCGCGATCTCAGGTTCAGGCTTGGGCTCAGGTACCTCGGCAACTGGTTTCTTAGCCAGTTTCTTGACTTGCTTTGTCGGAGCAATTGGCTCCTCCTTAGGAGGAGCGACTTTCTTGACTGGCTTCGGGGCTTCGACGGTTTCCTCGGGCGTCGGCT
>CAZMQR010000255.1:0-3992 GCA_964568325.1 uncultured Chloracidobacterium sp.
CGTCGGTAAATGAGATCGCCGGCGGCGAATCGATGATAACGTGTTTGAACTTACCTGAAAGGAACTGCAGCAGGTTGCGCATCTCGTTTGACGAGAGGAGTTCGGCGGGATTCGGCGGTATCGGGCCGCTTGTGATCATTTTTAGCCGCGGCAGCTCATCAAAGGTGCGGATCAGGCCCATCGTATCCTTATCGCCCGAAAGGTAGTTCGTCAGCCCGCGCGAATTCTCCAGGCCGAAATGGCTGTGCAGCCTCGGCCGGCGCAGGTCGCAGTCAATGATCACAACGTCCGCATCCGACTGAGCAAGCGTGATCGCGGTATTGATGGCCGTGGTCGTCTTGCCCTCAGACGGCTGCGACGACGTAACGAGGATCGTCTGCGGCGGTTTGCCGGCAGACGAGAACAAAAGGCTCGTGCGCAGGTGCCGGTAGGCCTCGGCCATCGGCGAATTGCGCTCTTCCATCGTAATGAGCGCGGCCTGTTGGAATCCGTTAGCCGCGGCCTTTGCCGGAAGCATCTTCTTCTTATCGCCCTGCAGATGATGCGGGATCAGTGCCAGCGTCGGCAGGCCGAGGTGTCGGCTGACGTCGTCAGAAGTTCGCACCGAATCGTCAAGGTAATCAAGCAGGAACGCGAGGCCCACGCCCGCCGCAAGACTCAGGAAGAATGCGACAAGAATGTTCCGCGTTCGCTGCGGGCCGATCGGCGAGGTCGGTGTGATGGCGTGATTCTGTATCTTGATGTTATCGGGCCGCTGGCTTGTAAGGGCAAGCTCCTGCTCCTTTTGCCGCTGAACGTATGTATCGAGCAGACTGCGATTCGAATCGAGTTCGCGCTTGAGGCCGGTGAGTTTTGTCTCGGCCTGGCCCTCGACGTTCGCCGACGCGGCGGCCTGATCGAAAGCCGCCTTGGCGCGGCCTTCGCGCTGCTGGGCGGCCGTCAGGCTGGCCCGCAGGCTCGCCATAACCTCGCGTTCGGCGTCCTGCTCGAGCTTCTTGCCTTCAGATTCGATCTTGGCCGAAACCTCGCGCTGGACCTTGGCCTTCTGCGATTCAAGTTCCGTGATCTGAGCATTGACAGCCACCACATCGCGATGCTGATCGGTGTATTTGGTCAATAAGGTCTCACGCTTTTCGCGGGCTTCGAGTAGTTTCTTGTCGATGTCCTCGATGCGCTTTTCAAGATCGGCCTTCCGTTTGATGTTCTGGCTGCGAACGTCGAGCAGAGCCTTGTTCTCGCCTACCACCGCCAGGATGTCGCCCTTGCCGCTGGCCGAGAGAGCCGCATTATAGGTCGCCTGGATCCGGCTCGTCTCGTTCCTGGCTTCTCGCCACTGCGTAAGAAGCCCCTCAAGATTGCCGGCACGCACGTCGGTGCCCTTGTCCATCAACGGAAGGTTGCTGGAGCGCATTTCCGCGATCAGGTCGTTCTCCTGCTGAATGATGGTTGCCTTGAGGTCCTCAATGGATTGCCGCAGGTCCTCAAATGCTTTCTGTGCACCCGCAGTTTCACGCTCTGCATCTTCTTCCTTAAAAAGTTCGGCGACCTTGTCCGAAACCTTCGCCGCCAACGCGGGATTTGTACTCTGCAGCGTAATGTTTACGATGTTTGTCCGCTCGACCTGCTGGACATTAAGCCCGCCCGCAAGGATCGCGGCATAGCTCTCGGCCCGAGCATTTTCTTCGGGCGTCAATTGGACTTCTTGCTTCTTGCCAGGCTCGATCGAACTGTCACTAACCACAGGAAGCGAATTCTCGCTCGTGGAAGGCTTTTGGCCGCCTGAGAACAGCGATCTGAGGCCGCCCAATAGTCCACGGCCCTGGCCGTCAAATAGATTTGGTTCGCGATGCAGGTTCAACGCGACGACGACCCGCTTCATCAGGTCCTGATTTTGGAGCAGTTGGAGCTGTGTATTGTAATACTTTGTATCGTCGCCAAAATTGATGTTGATTGCATCCTTTCGGGTGACCTCGGGCTTTCGCGGTTCGATGATCATGCTCGCCTGCGCCTGATATACCGATGGCTGGCGATACGAATAGAATGCGGCGGCGGCCGTCGTGATCAAGGTGATCGCAAGAATTATCGGCAGCCGTTTATAGACAATACTGAAATACTGCCTTAGCGAACGCTTGCCTTCGAGCGAATCTTCGTACGAGCTCGAATAACCGATGTAGTCGCCCTGCGTGTGCTGCAGGTCCTGTGTTAGCGGCAACGGCGTCAGCCGCTGATCGTTTTCCATACTGCTCTAAAAACCAACCCAAAAATGGGGCGTAAACCTGTTTTATACCACAATTGAGGCAAGTTTTCAGAAAAATGCCGGATCGGGCCTGTGTTGTTCGGCCGCCGGTACGGGTGTATAGTGGAAGTTTGCTCAGTGGCGCAGGATCTGAGCATAGGACGACGAAATGACGGAGCCATCCGCGAACCAACCGCTTACGCTGGGCATTGACGGCTTTGATTACGCCGATCTGTATGACGCCGTTCGGCTCAAGGAGCTAGCGGAGCGTTTTTACGATGAGGTCGAAAAGCAGGAACCACTCCTGGGCGACGCTCTACGAAAGTATATCGCTGCGGGCGGCGAGGGCCTCGAACCCCGCGTCGAGTCAAAGATCCTGACCGATGCCGCTCCTCATTTGTCGAGCTTTGTAGCTCGTTTGTTCGGGATAACGAGCGACCGCACCGACCTTTCGCAGGATATTACCGTCCAGAATGCTGTGTGGCGGTATAAGTTCTTTGTCCAGCGGAGGGCGGCCAAGAAATTCTCGGCTGAGCTCGTGGGCGAACTCAATGAGGCCGAGCTGTGGCGCGCCTTGACCGAACTCCGGAACACTGCATTCAGCGACACGCTGCGGTTTGACGACGAATTGTCGGTCGCAACGATGACCTGTTCTCTGCTCGATGCCGAGACGGACATCGAGAAGAACGATGAGACGACGCCTGCGACCCGCCAAACCGTCGAGAATGTATCAAAGGCCTACGAAAAACTGAAGGATTCGGCATTCGGTAAGCTCTTCTCAGAGTATGTGCTTAAGGGCGACGCGACCGGTAGCCTGCTAACGATAACGGCTGCTCTCCATCTGGCCGAGGCATGGTCAGCGACTGCGTTTCATAAAAGGTCGAGGACCTGGCATTCATTCAAGGTGCCACACGCCCTCGACTATATGAACCTCGTGCACATCATCCATCCCGAACCCAAGTTGCACAACATCATGCGCGGACGGGGCGAAGAATTGCGGCGGCGCGACGGCTTTAAGCTGACGGACGATCGCGGCACGATGCGCGACTCGCTCTACGAGATCGACTACTGCATGATCTGCCACGAACGCGAGAAGGACGCCTGCCGAACCGGCCTTCACGACAAGGACGGCGCGGTCCATCGCAATCCGCTTGGCATCAAGACCGAAGGCTGCCCGCTCGACGAGCGCATCTCCGAGATGCACATGTTGAAGAAGCAGGGTGACGCCATCGGCTCGCTTGCGCTCGTCACTATCGACAATCCGATGTGTGCCGGGACAGGCCATCGCATCTGTAACGACTGCATGAAGGGCTGCATCTTTCAGAAGCAGGAGCCGGTCAATATCCCGCTCGCCGAGACATCAGCCCTTACAGACGTGCTCGATCTGCCATACGGTTTTGAGATCTACAGCCTGCTGGCCCGGTGGAATCCACTCAACGCAAAGCGCCCTTATCCGCGGCCTTACAATGGCAAGAATGTGCTCGTCGTCGGGCTCGGCCCGGCCGGCTATACGCTCGCGCACTATCTTCTTAATGAGGGCTTTGGCGTTATCGGCATCGACGGCCTTAAGATCGAACCGCTGCCCGAAGAATGGACAGGATTAAATAAAGCAGCTGATCGCTGCATTCCAAAACCGATACGCGACATAGCGGAAGTTAGAGAGGAACTCGATGAACGGATCCTCTCGGGTTTTGGCGGCGTTTCTGAGTACGGCATCACGGTCAGGTGGGACAAGAACTTTCTCACGATGGTCCAA
>CAZMQR010000256.1:0-3974 GCA_964568325.1 uncultured Chloracidobacterium sp.
GATACTGCTCGTTTCGGACAGGCGGGCCCCAAACATGGCTCGGCCCCGGATGGCGGCTCCACAGACTTCTTACATCTTTTTGTCGGGATCAATAATGCGATCGAGTCGTGCTCGTTATGTGAACCCTGGTCGGCTCACGCTGCGGTTCGATTAGGCCTGATCAACAAGATAGTTCCCGTTATGAAGAATAAAAACGGCGAGTTCATATCAAACCCATTCGTCTCTACAGAAGCGTACGACGTCTGGGGCAATCCGTCGTTCGGGGCCTTTAAGGTAGGGGAGGAAAGAGAAGCCGCCAAGTCGATCGCGTCTCAATGCGAGATCGACCTGACCCTGCTGGATCAGGAAACCGAGAGGTTGGCCTACAGATTATCGATGACAATGCCAGATTGTCTGGCCAAAACACTGGAGTCTCTGCGAAAGAAGAAGCTTGAGCATTGGCAGCGAAACAGCGAAACCAATCGCTCGTGGCTCGCATTGAACATGATGACTGAGGCCAGAGCTGGCTTCAGGGCATTCAACGAAGGGCCAAAACATAATCGGGAAGTTGATTTCCTGAAATTACGCCGGGCACTGGCAGACGCTATGCCGTGGGACGACACGTTGGTCAACGAGGTCATGCCGGTTTGAACAATGGGGAGATAGGAACATCACGTTGGGATTCAAGACTATAAGAATCAATGAGACGTTTGACGGCCAGGTAATTGAGCTAACGCTCAATATGCCGCCTGCGAATATTCTCTCGGCTCCGATGATGGGTGAAATCCTGCTATTCATGCAGCAGCAAAGAAAGCACGACAAACTCAAACTAGTGGTCTTCAAAGGCGAAGGTAAGAATTTTTGCTTTGGGGCTTCGATCGAAGAGCATACGGCGGATCAGGTAAGCGATATGTTGCAGAAGTTCCATAACCTGATCGATGAGATCCTTGGGCATCCTGTACCTACCCTAGCCCAAGTGTCGGGTTATTGCCTGGGCGGCGGTTTTGAACTGGCGTTGGCCTGCACGTTCATTGTTGCGGATGAAACTGCTAAGTTCTCGGTGCCCGAGATTCGGCTTGGGGTTTTTCCGCCGGTTGCAGCTGTATTGTTGCCATATGTGGCCACGAATTCGGTTACCGCCCGAATGATAATTACCGGAACCATGATGGATGCTCAGGGGTTGAAAGATGCGGGACTTACTGCGCTGATTGCCGAGAAAGGTGATATTCAAGCGGCGGTTGACACATTTATCAAGGAAGAGATCATTCCGAAAAGTTCATCGAGTTTACGTTTTGCGCATCGAGCGACCAGGTTGTCTCTCGTACGACACTACCGGAGCCTGATAAAGGATATGGAGAAGTTGTATCTGAATGACCTAATGAAGACTCACGATGCGAATGAGGGTATCCAGTCATTTATCGAAAAACGTACTCCGATCTGGAGGGATAATTGAACAAATGGTCAAGGGAGAAACTGTAGAGTGGTGAAGAGAACACTGGCCAAGCGGTTAACGGCGAACACGGCGTCGGTCAATCGAAATGGAAATAATAGTCTGGATGGGATCCTGAAAAATTCTGCGAAGCTGATGGCAAAGCAGGGCTATCACGGGACAAGTATGCGCGATCTCGCGGAGATAACAGGACACAGTCTGTCGGGCCTATACCATTATCTTGAAAGCAAGGATGATCTGTTGTTCAAGATAAACGAACGTGGTTTTTCGGCTCTATTACACAGGGCGCAAAGCATATCGCAGCAGGGCACATCGCCGGATGACAAACTTGAAGCGGTCATCCGTAACCATATTGAGTTTTTCAGCAGCCATTTGAACGAGATGCGCGTGATGATGTTCGGCACGCAATATATTGACAGAAGACGCAGCCGGATCATTAGTGAGCTTAAAGACGATTATGCATCTATTGTTACACAGGTTGTTTCTAGTTATTTGAAAAGCGTGACAAACAAACGGTTTACAGCGTCCGAGGTCAGCCGGAAGACCTATCTGCTTTTTGGAATGATGAACTGGATCTACGGTTGGTATTCGAAGAAGGAGCATGGTCCGGCCAACGAACTAGCTCGTGATATTTACAACACCTTTACAAGAGGGTGTGCTGAAAGGGGCGAGCGTGGCTAGGGCGCAAACGATCCGTTGAGGATAGGAGACTACTCAATGCGAGTTAACGAGATCATTGATCAATGTGAAAGCCTCTATAACGACCTCGACCTGAATTATGTCAAGGATTGGAAAGCGAGCCATGACTCAAAGGCAATCGGCTATCTGCCGGTTTATGTGCCCAGAGAATTGATCCATGCCTACGGCATGCTACCGGTGGGCATTATGGGAGGCGGCGACAATCTCGAAATAATTCGGGGCGATGCGTACTTTCAGTCCTACATCTGTCATCTGCCGCGCTCGGTGATCGAACTTGGCGTCACAGGTAAACTTGATTGTCTCGATGGCGTTTTGTTCCCGGCGATTTGTGATGTTATCCGAAATCTGAGCGGCATGTGGAAGATGGAGTTCCCTGACAAATATGTCAAGTATCTGGATTTTCCACAGAATTTCGCCAAAGCAGGAAGAGACTACTATCTTAGAGAGATCGGTCAGATCTCACAAGATTTCGAGCATATTTCGGGTAGATCGATCACTACCGATGATCTGAATACGTCGATTCGCATATACAACGAAAACCGCCGAGCAATTCGGGAACTCTACAACCTTCGTTCGGAGATGCCCCATTTGGCATTGACTTTTGAAGTATACCTATTGGCGCGAGCTGGAAACATTCTTGAAGTAACAGAACACACGGATCTCATCAACGAATACATCAGGGCTGTGAGGAATTGCGACCGGCCGCAAATGGATAACGTTAGGGTGATCGTAACCGGGGCGTTTTGCGAGCAGCCGCCGTTGTCGCTTGTAAGGGCTTTGGAGAATAGCGGCTGCTATATAGTCGATGACGACTGGGTCTTATGTAATCGTTATCAGACATCTGATATTCCAGAAACTGATGAGCCGTTGCGGGCAATCGTTGATAGTTACCTAAGTAATACGGTTTCGACGGCTTCGCGTTACGACGACAGCGAGGATAAGGGAAAATATCTCGCTGATATGGTTCGTGATCGAGATGCCGAGGGGGTTGTTTTTGCGGCTCCCAGCTTCTGTGATCCAGCATTATTGGAGAGGCCAATGCTACAAAGTGTATTGAGTCAGGAGAGTATTCCGTACACCGCCTTTAAGTATGCGGAGAATACCGGGCAGATTCAGGTGATCAAAGAGCAAACCGGCACTTTCGCCGATTCGATAAAGCTCTGGGGGGGCGAATAATGGAAGAAACTGCGGCTAAACAACAGGAAGTTCAAAAAGAACAGAGCATGGTGCTCCAGAAGAAAATGATCGGAGAGCACTTTGTGAAGCTGGCAAATGCGAAACAGGACGGCAAGAAAGTGGTCTATACCTTTGTGCCGGGAAATCTTAACGAGCTGATCTATGCGTTTGACATGGTACCGGTCCATCCAGAGATCAACGCTTTGCAATCTGGTATGCGGAAGAAAAGTGGCGACTATATCCAGGAAGCAGAGAAGACTGGCCATTCGAAGGACGTTTGCACCTACGTCAAATGTGACATTGGAATGATGAAGAAAGGGAACATCGGACCAACGGGAGAAAAGATCCCTGAGCCGGATCTGCTGTTGTTGAGCTATACCGGCTGCTTCACTTTTATGAAATGGTTCGAATTGCTAAAGCAGGAGTACAAATGTCCTGTTGTGATGTTACAGGTGCCGTACCAGGGTGACGGCGAAGTCACTGACGCAATGAGAGATTACATAGTCAGACAATTGCGCGAAGAGGTGGTACCTGCATTGGAAAAGGTCTCTGGGCAGAAATTGGACGAGGAAAAATTAAAGACGCTTTTAGAGAGTTCTGCCCGGGCCGAAGATGATCTGGTGTGGGTCTGGAATTCCGCGAAGAACAGGCCCTCTCCTATCGACGCGTA
>CAZMQR010000257.1:0-3974 GCA_964568325.1 uncultured Chloracidobacterium sp.
CATTCACCGCCGAACCGTTGGCAAGGAACCGAACCGTAAGAGCCGTCTGACTGATGGACGGCGTGTAAACGCTCGGCGAATAGACAGCATTCGGCACCGACATTAGTTCTGGCGGGTTGTAGCCGATCTCGGATGGACGCGTGTCAACGCGAACGCGGGCCGCTGCAAATAGATTTAGAGACCGGATCAAAAAGTCGTCGCTGCTGGATGTCGAATTCTGGTTCTCGTCATACAGCTTTGCGGTGTTGTTTGTCAGGTTGACCTCAACACGCATGGTCCTGCGCTGGGTGAGTGCTCGCTGACGAGCTTCCTGGAACATATCGCTAAGCTGCAAGGCCTGGTCGTCCGGCTCATAGAGCTTCTTGTGCGCCGTTGCATAGATCAGCGCCACCGTGCTCATGATCGCCAGAATGGCTACCACGACGAGCAATTCGACGATAGAATATCCGTATTCTGTCCGGTCATTTTGACGATTAGTGAAACTCACTTTTCCCTCCTGTCCCTTGGTGCGCCTCCATGCTCGATCTGTGTATGCAAGGTATGGGGGCACTGATAGAGAATAGTTCGAATGACAAACTACTTCCAAAATGATTTTACATTGTTGTGCATACTAAATCAATATCCTTGAAACTCCTTTCATTTGAGATATTTTTCGGTTAGAATCGCGTCATATTCCTTCATGCCGGTTCCGCGTAAATGACTGAAAAGGTAGCAGTTTCGAAAAAGGGCGTATCTGCGGACTGGCTAGTTCGCGGTGTACTCACCCGGATCGGCGACACGGTCGACCGCTTTACCGGGCGGCGCTGGACGCCATCAAGCAGCATTGCCACGAGCGAACTGATCGAACGAATAAAGAAACTACTCGACGCTGAGGCCAAGGACGTGCAGGGCAAAGGTATCGTAGTCCCTCACAATATCAAGCTGCGCATGCAATGGGACCGATTCTCATCCGACGCCGAGAGCGCCCTCACGGCACTCGAGAGCGAATTACTCGTGGCAACGGTCGATCACATTAACGACTCGCTTTATTACACCTACGCACCGGTGACCATGGATGTGAAGCCGGACTATTTCATTCAGGGCGTCAAACTCATGGTGAGCTTTGAGCAGTTCACTGAGGAGGATCGCGACGTTGAAATGAACGTAACGGTACCGGCTATGGACGTGAGTTCGATCCTGGCCGCCCTCGCTGAGCCTGACCCTGTCGGCCCGGAATTTCTCGCGCGGTTCCAACTCAAGGGCGAAGCGAAGGAGACGTCGCTGAAGTTTCCCTCAGGCCAAAGCCTTTCGGTCGGGCGCACGGGCGGGAACGATCTGATACTGGACGATGCAAGCGTATCGAAAACACACGCATCGCTTGCATATAATGCTGCCGGCCACCTTTCGGTAGCCGACACCGGATCTACGAACGGGACCTTTGTTAACGATGAACGTATCGCATATGGCAAAGCGATCGAACTCTCTACAAGTGATAAAGTTCGGTTTGGCACGGTCGAGGTGGCCTTCGAATTGATTGCCATGCCGATCGCGCAGCCGGAAAGCCCTGTAGCTGAAGATGAGCCGTCGGGTGAAACGGTCGAGATCGACGGCTTCGAATTCCGAGGACGTGAAGGGCCGGAGAGCTCTCAGGAAACGGATGACCAGAGCGAGGCTGAAGGAGAACCGGTCACCGTAACTTCTGTGGCTCCGGCGGCTCCGTTGACCGCTGACAACGAAACCGAGACAAACATTACCGTTGCCCGATCGGCGGAACAGGACGATGATGAGGCCCCGGAAACTGTAACGAGCCTGACGGAATGATGCTTAAGCTCTTTCTTATTGACCTGTCCCGTTTTCGACCTGAGAGCATCTTTGGTGGACAGATACTCGAGCGCACGCCGGCCGGGCTATCGATAATATATCTCTTTGCGGTCGCGATCCTGCTCGCATTTTTGATCCTGACGTTCATCGAGAATTTCCGGCGGCGAAAGTTCACATTTGAGCGTGACCTCCCGTCAAAGGCTGCACGAAAGCTCACCCAAACTATCGCTAACCGGAGCTTGATGGTCTGGCAAGCCGTCTTCGTTATCCTTGCGTTATTCGTCTTCGGATCACAGTTCTACTGGGCCTTTTATGCGGACGACTGGGATGAAAAATTCAGTGAACTGAGTTACAAAGACCTTCGTAACCGGCGGATAAACGCCGCCAGCCTTCGCGGATGGATGCTCGACCGCTCGGGTACACTGCAGAACGCACTTGCGTATTACAAGCTCGATAAGGACGGCAATATAGACCGGACCTTCTCTCTCGACAAAGAGATGGCCCACCTGCTTGGTACTGAACGCGGCTCGCCGGGCCTCGAGCGTTCGCTCTATAAACAGGAAGCCGATCCGATGCCCGAGGCGTGGGAGATATTGACCAAATACAAGAAGCCTCAGCCTGAGAATCGCGACGTTAAGATCACGATCGACAAAAATTTGCAGGCTTTCGTGGCGAAACAGCTCGGCGACCGTAACGGGGCGGTCGTTATCTTGAATCCGCAAACCGGCGATCTGCTGGCCGCATATTCGAATCCCGCTTACAAGCTCTCAGACGCGGAATCAATGGCGGGCTGGCTCAAGCTCGAGGCGGACAAGAAGAACAAGCCGACGCTTAACCGCACGCTGCACGAATTCTATATGCCGGGCTCGACGTTCAAGACCTTCACGATGATCTCGGCGTATCGGGCCGGTAAGCAGAATGCTGATCTGCCGCAGGGCGTCCCCGGCGAACCCTGCTATACGCCGTTCCGCGGCTCAAGGCCGATCTGCGACGGCCACGGAGGATGCCACTCGTGCGGCGGCCCGATCCGAGACGCTTTTAGGGCGTCGAGCAACCAGTTCTTTTCGCGTATGGCCAATGCTCTAGGGCGCGAGCGAATGGCCGAGACGGCGACTGTCTTTGGCATAGCACCGGTTGAGACCAGCGAGGACGCGTTGAAGCAGGGACGCTTTGCCGACATTTGGAATGTCAGCAACCGCCGGCTCGCCAACGCCCTCGCCCCGGCACGCTCGGCGATCACGACAGGGGCCAAGCTTAACCTATATGAATCTGCGATCATCGGTATGGGACAGGGCGGGGCCGGAACGGTGACACCGCTGCAACTGGCTCTGATCGCCTCAGCCCCGGCGAACATGGAAGGCAGGCTAATGAAGCCCCGTATCGAGATGGATCAGCCGCCCCAGGCTTTTTCGCAGGTCCTCAGCCCGCAGCAGGCCCGCGAGATCCGCGACATCATGTCAACCGTTACGCAGGAGGCCGGCGGCACAGCGACCAGGGCTCTCGCAAAGGTGATGGGCGCCGGTATTTCAACCGGCGGCAAGACTGGGACGGCCGACAAAGACGTGCCTAAATACGACGACAAGGGCAAGGTGGTTAAAAGGCCTGTTCGAAAGAAGAATCAAGAGACGGGCGAGTATTACGAGGAACTCCAAACCGTGCTTTGGCAGAGATGGGACGGTCTCTTTTTGTGCATAGCGCCCGTTGAGAATCCTCTGATAGCTATGATGGTAGCTGTCGAGAATATCGGCGAAGGCAGGTACGGCGGAGATACTGCCGCACCGATCGCGGCGAATATTCTGCTTGAGGCCAAACGGCTCGGCCTGCTTGGAGCTCCCTCGGCTCCTGCTCGACGTTGATGTAATGAAGAACCGCACCTCGTCACATGTCCTGATCCTGATACTGATCGTCCTGATCACGGCGATCTCACATTATTCGATCTACTATGGCGGGCTAATTCGCGGCTACGAGGCATCGACGCTGGCCGGTTTTCGCAACATCATGCTGCTCGCGGCCCTTGCGGTGTTACCGATCTTCATAAAGCAATTTCTGCGTTTCGACGGCAACTGGACGATCTATACGTCTGCGGTGCTGCTCTTTTCGATCGGCCTGACGATGCAGTACCGACTGTTTACCGACCCCGAGTACACGTCGCAGAAAGACAAGGCTGCGGCCCG
>CAZMQR010000258.1:0-3961 GCA_964568325.1 uncultured Chloracidobacterium sp.
CTCAAGCTCGGAGCGCCCAAGCGTTCCCAGATCGGCGTTATTCGCGAAATGAAAAACAGGAATCACTCCATAAGGATTGGGAATCACCGCGTCGGACCGCAGGCTGCCAGCCTGCGTGTTGTTTACGCCACTCGCAGGCAAGGCTGCCTGCGGTCCGACAGGAACAAAGCTCTTCGCCTCCGGCAGAATGCCTTCCGCCTTCTCTTTTGATATGTACTTCTCGATCCGGTCCGGATAGAACAAATTCAGTCGCACATGCTTATCCGCGGCGATCCATGCCTTCGCCGCCCAGTTGATCCGCCCCGCGTCCTCTTCGTCATAAGCGACGGTCACATTCGCCGCCCTATTCGGATAAAACCTCGCCCGTCCCCACGCATCCGGCCACACGATCAAATACGCATCGCCGTTCTTCAACACTTCCTTATGAACCTCACCGGCCCGTAACGCCATCCGATTCCGCTGCCAGATGTTGCGAGCCACGTCACCCGTGTCCGTAGCCCGACCGTGAGGGAGGGCGCCGTCGCGATGGCGATCGGATTCGCTGACACCGAAGCCGCGCATGATACGGGCGCCCTCCCTTACGGTCGGGCTACGGACACGACGCCCCGCGTCTTCGACGGAGAAGCCCACGATCCTCAGCTTGTCTTTCAGCGCGTCACACACCGCCGGACACAGATTCAGCGCAAACTCCCTGAACAACGTCCCAAACGTGTTCTCAAATTTCTCGGTGGCAAACCTCAGGTCATGCCTCCCGTCGTAATACCTCTCCGGTCGCTCGACCCTAACCGCCGCCGAGCGAAGATTCTCAATTGCTTGTTCGATGTGTTTGTTCATAGTGTTAGTCGGAACCACCTGCGGTAGCGGGTGGTCGAAGTTGCTTAATGTTCAACCGCCCGCTACCGCAGGCGGTTCTGACCCGTCACCTCAGGATCGCGATCGTTGCGGCGCCGATGAGGATGTCGCCGAGGCGTCGCCACGGCGATGGCCTTTTGCGTTTCAATGCGTCGATCAGTTTGTCCTGAGACGCTATCGCCGCGTCCTTGGCGGCGATGGTTTCGTTTTTGGCGGCGACGGTTATGCGCAGTGCGTCGTTCTCGGCGCGTCGAGTGTTGTTTAGCTCGGTGAGCAAGTCGGTGACCTGTGTCTCGGTTGCGAGGCGTGACTTTAATGCGGCGTTCTCGGTGTCGAGTGCGGCGATCAGGACACGACTCGCCTTGAGTTCGTCAGCGGCTGCGTTGCAGGCGGCATTCACGGCGTCGGAACGCGGGCTCCCGGCCCGCGCGTTGTTCGCCACCGGAGCACGCGCGGGCAAGGTGCCCGCGTTCCGACGCGGTGGCGCAATCCCGTCTGCTTGCTGCTCACTGCTTGCCGCTGACTGCTCACCGACACGGGTGTCCGAGCTCGGCGAGCTTTTGGCAGAGTTCGGTATTGGTGACGGCGACGGACCTTGTGCGGCGAGCGCGTTCGACATCACGGCGAGCGTTATTGCTAATAGAATTGAGTTTTTCGAGTTCTTCATTTTGTTTCTGTGCGATCTGTTGAATTCGCGCGAGCTGCTGCTCGAGGTATTCGATCTTTTGTCTGTATTCGGCGGCCTCGGTTTCTCGTTGGGCAGCATGTTGTTCGAGAGCGTCTGCTCGCTGTATCGCGTCTCGGGATTCGCCTTCGAGCCTTGCGAGCCTGTGATTTGACCAGAGCCAGGCCATAGTGATGGCCAGCGCAACAACGGCGGCGGCGATGGTGATGTAGGTTTTGGTGTCAAGTCTCATAAGTAAAGGGCACACTCCCTACCGGTCGTGTTTCCGCCTTTGTAGATACAGTTGGATCAGCACATCGACGGCCTTGCCGAGCGTGAAGAGCACGACGGGCAGGATGATGGCCGAGATGATCGTTATTGGGTCAGCAACGGCGACGAGCGAAGGCGTCGAGCTGAGCCAGGCTAAAAGTGCGTTTTTGGTGTCGTTCATAAAGGTAGTTGTCAGCTATCAGCTTTCAGCGGTCAGCTCGCGGATGCGGCCGAGAATTATTTGTCGGTAAAGATAGAGAAGCGTTAACAGGCCGGCGATCAGGGCGACGACGATCCAGACTTCGCGTGGCAGGCCGGCGAGGAAGCCGAATACGGCCCACACGGCTTGCCAGAGCGTGCCGCCGATGGTCGTCCAGAGCGATTTCACGCGGTCGGTCCGGTGAATAACGCCGCTGACGATGCCGTCAACGCGGTCGAATTGCTCGACCCAGTCAGAACCACCTGCGGTAGCGGGTGGTTGAACATTGTGTGCCTCGGCTGTCGGTGCAAGCGGCTCCGAGTTATGCTCGGCGTTGAGGCCGACGTCCGTTAAACCACCCGCTACCGCAGGTGGTTCTGACAGTCGATACCCGTTCACATTCATCGGCAGGCGTAATTCCCAGTTGCCGATCGCGAGTTGATCGAGAAAGAACCGTGTTCGATACGCCGTCTTTTTGAGCCGGGCGATATTCGTCAGCCACAGGTGTCGGCGGCGGACGTATGACATGATCCAGGCCTTTTCGGTGTCGGCGTGCGTTTTCTCAGCGAGGCGGTCAAACGCCCCGTGCACGATGCCGTCGTAAACGACCGCGAGTGACAGAGGCAATACAAAGCCGCGCCGTCCACATATATCTATCGCCGGTTTGAGATACAGTCGAAACGCCGTCTCACGCTGCGCGGTTTTCATCTCAGCCGTAACAGCGGCGGCCTGGAGCGCGCGTTTGAACCGCGTATCGCCGGCGAGTCGAGCGATCGCGGCAGGCGTTCGCCGGTCGAGCAAGGGACGCTTCTCTAAGAGAATGTCGCGGGCGACAGGACACTCCGTTTCGAGATACGCGTCAACGACCGCCGCGAGCGAGCCCGACCGATGCGTGAACTGCGCGATGCCATACGAGACGCCCGCGCCGTCGTCGAGCACGGCAACGGCCGCCGCATCGCCCATCGGCCGCGAGGTCTCAAAGATGTTGATGATGGACAAAGCCTTTAGCTTGTCGGCCTCAGAGAATGTCTGCGTCTGTGAATTTCTGTCTTGCATATGCAACGAAGTTGTGCTATAAGATCAAATAGCCGGACGATATTGGACGAGCCTTTCGTAAGTCGAGATTTCCCTCGCCGCTTACATCTCGCCCGGCATGATCCTGAGGCTAGGCCATCCGCAAAAAAATTGATATGACAGATCGCGCAGAAACACACAGAATGTGCAAAATGATGCAGAAAATGCAAAAAGACACAGATCGCGCAGATCGCGTTCCTACTCGTGCTAACGGGGCTGGCCGGAACGTCACAAATTGCCGCTTTGCGGTAGTAAATTCAACCCTTTTTACACACAACGACGATGACAAACACACAACGAACATTGGATTTATCGCCGCGAACACTCCTACGCCTGTCGGAGATCGAACGGCTAATTCGCAAGCATCGGATCATCGTTCCGCCGCCCGCGCGAGGCATGCTTCTCGCTTGGTGCGAGGACGGGACGTTTGAGACAGCATCGCGAAAGAGCTCACGCTCGGCCTATCTGGTCTATGAGGATTCGTTCCTCGCCTGGGTCGAGCGGCTAAAGAATCCTGAGTGAACCTTATGGCGCTAAGGTGCGTATCTGTCAGCTAATTTGTTAATATTTTCGGCAACGGAAGTTTTTACATATGGCTGATAAACCAAAACCGCAACCAAAGAGCAACGCGCCGATGCTGATCATCGGCCTCGTCCTGATCGTCGGTGCCGTGGCCGGCTGGTACCTGCTGACAAAGCCAAAGGCCCCGACGGCCAACAGCAACACCGCCACCGCAAACGCGAACGCCGCTAACCCGAAGAACGCGACCATACCCGCGAACGCGCCGCCCGGAGCGAATCCTCCAAATCAGGCGGGCTCGCCAAATGCGCTCGTGACGGTCGAGGAATTTGCAGATTTCCAGTGCGGCTCATGCGCATCCGTGCATCCCGTGATGAACGAGA
>CAZMQR010000259.1:0-3922 GCA_964568325.1 uncultured Chloracidobacterium sp.
TATCTATCACAATCATCTCGAACAGGTTGACGAACTCCTCGCCCGCGAACCGATGCCGCTGCCTCAGTTGGCACTGGTCGATTCAGATGATCTAAAAGGCCTCGCCGGGTTACTGAGTTTCAGCTTTGAGAAGCTGAAATTAGAAAACTATCAGTCATGGGGCAAGATCGCTGCGCCTGTCGCCGTCTAAGGATGCGATTAACCTACTTTACATTCGGCGGTTGAGCAGCTTTCATTCGGATGTCGATGCCGTCTGGTGCGATCAGCAGGAGTCGGCGAGCATCAAACGAGGTAGTGTTGGTTGGTAGATAGGAGAGCAGATAGCGGTTTCGCCTTAATTCATCACAGATGGCCTTTGCAGCAGCTTGAGCCTCCTCGAATGGAAATACTCTCCCGCCAGTCTCCTCGGCAAGGCGCGTCATGATTACGGCGGCCTTGGGTTGATCACGTCGGTACGCTCCACCCGTGCGATCGGCGATCTGGAGCGAATACACGGTCACATTCTCGTTCTGATAGTCGGCAAGGACCTTGTCAAAGGTCGCTTTGCTGCCTCGATCAAGTCCATCGCCCACGAGTACTACCGCTGTCTTGCGTGTGCCGGGCATCAGCGGAATTAGGACTTCTTTCATCGAGATCTCGAGCGCATCGAATAGGTTTGGATTGCCCTTTTTGCGAAAGGTCTCCAGTGATGCCTCCATCTTCTTAGCGTCGTCCGTCCATTCCTGAATGATCTCGGCCTTCTCGTCATAGGCGACAACGAAGAGTTGGTCACCTTCGAATATCTCGTAGGCAAATTCCATCACTGCCTTTTTCAGAGTGTCGATGGAGACGGGCAGTGTTTGCGAATTATCCACCAGGATCATGATCCTGGATGGACTCGGGTCTGGCACAAAGTTCCTGATCCGTTGCTCGACGCCATTCTCATATAGAAAAAGGTCTTCGACCTTGATCGGGCCTTCGTTCTTACCACTCCGTTCGGCGGTAACCGGCAGGACCGTGCCTTCAATGCTGTCACCGCGGTTGTTACGCCGTGATTGACCCAAACCGCTGATGGCTAACGTCAGCAGGCAGATGGTCGCAATGGTTAGGAAGCGGATCATGTCTTCTCGGGGTTTGAGACCTTCGCGTCAGACGTCTTTGTCGTCTTATCTGTTGGCTTTGATGCCGCATCGGATGCAACGGTTGATTCCGCCTTGGAACTCACATCCGCTTTTTTCCCAGCGTAATCGGTAACGTACCACCCGGCCCCTTTGAACTGAAAGCCGGACAACGACCATTGCTTCTCGAGCTTACCGTGACATTTTTCGCAAGTCGTTAGAGGTTCGTCCGATACGCTCTGGCGCACCTCAAGCTGGGCTCCGCATTGCTGACATTTATACTCGTATATCGGCATCTTACTAAGCCTTTACCTTCTCGCTCTTTGTATGATCAAGCTCGTTCTCAGCTAAAAATCGCTCGGCATCGATCGCTGCCATACAGCCTGTACCGGCGGCCGTCACGGCTTGGCGATAGTATGAATCTTGTGCATCACCACTGGCGAATACACCGGGAATATTGGTTCTCATCGTTCGGCCT
This sequence comes from uncultured Chloracidobacterium sp., assembly GCA_964568325.1. GTDB lineage: Bacteria > Acidobacteriota > Blastocatellia > Pyrinomonadales > Pyrinomonadaceae > OLB17. Next base: position 1,576 of record CAZMQR010000259.1, read on the forward strand.
TCGGTTCTTAGATAGCCGACTTCGTCCATATCGAGAACGCCCGCAAAGAGGTCGGTGTTGGGCTTGTGACCAATCGCAATAAATACGCCCTGTGTTGGCAGACGCGTTGTTTCTCCGGTCGCCTTGTTGAATAGCGTCACGCTCTCAACGCCGGTTTCCTTCGTGCCGTGTATCTCCGTGACCTCAGTATTCCAGACGACCTTTATCTTCTCGTGCGTAAGAACGCGGTCCTGCATTATCTTCGACGCACGAAACTCATCGCGACGATGCACCAAGGTCACCTCTGAGGCGAACTTTGTCAGAAACAGGGCCTCTTCCATGGCTGTATCGCCACCGCCAACCACGACGATCGGCATATCGCGGAAGAAGAATCCGTCACACGTCGCACAAGCTGACACACCATTACCGCCGAGTCCGTCAGGGACGGGTGCCTCCCCGGGGATGCCAAGCCATTTGGCTGACGCGCCAGTCGCAATAATAAGAGCCTCAGCTTTAACAACCTTGGATACCTCGCCACTGTCTTCGCTCTCTTTACCGTAAAGCGTGAACGGACGCTCGGAAAGATCCACGCGGTCGATCCATACGTTGATGATCTCGGTACCGAATCTTAATGCCTGCGCGCGAAATTCGTCCATGAGTATGGGCCCCATGATACCGCCGGCAAATCCCGGATAATTCTCGACGTCGGTCGTGATGGTAAGCTGACCGCCCGGCTGCGGGCCATCGATCACGAGCGGTTCAAGCTGTGCCCGACCGGCATAAATAGCCGCTGTCAGGCCTGCGGGCCCCGAACCGAGGATGACTACCTTACGACGTATTTCTGCAACAGACATAAACTCTAGCACCGACGACAAACCATTGGATAATCGTCTGTTCGTATAGTATAACTATCGTCGGGTTTCCGGTAAATTGTGCCCGTGCTCGCCGTTTCGTGTTAAGCTAAACGGAGTTTTTGGTTTCCGCACGATCGGATCAGTTTTGGTGATGACCTCTATCCAGCCTTTCGAGGAAAAACGGTTCGCACTCCGAATGGCTCTCCGCCTCCCCATTGTCGTATCGGGGCGGACGGATGACGGGGCGGCCTGGAGCGAACCGACCGAGACCGACGATATTTCTACGCTCGGAGCTCTCTTTCAGTTGAATCAGCCTATAAAGCAAGGCGACAGCCTATACATCCGTTCGCACAGGCCGAATGGTGTTCCCGTCGAGGTCAAAGCCCAAGTCGTCCGCCTCATACCGGCGAGCTATGGAACAGCGCGCGTCGGCGTTTCAATTGAGGAACCCAAAGAGAATTGGCTCAGACTTTTTGTCGCGTGGATCGCCGACGATAACATCGTCGATGGCGTGAGTGAATGATGCTGAAAGCTGATACCAGTTACATTCGCGACAGGCAAAATAGCCTGCCGCCCTATTTATGTCAAAGTTTGAAACGATCACGTTAGAGCGTCGCGGCCGCATCGCCGTCCTCACCATCAACCGTCCCGATAAGCTCAACGCACTGAATAGTAGGGTCCACAGCGAGGGCGTCGCCGCTCTCGACGATCTGCGACGCGACGATTCCGTGCGCGTTCTGGTTATCACCGGTTCGGGTGAGAAATCGTTCGTCGCCGGTGCCGACATCAGCGAATTCGACGGGCAAACGCCGGTTACGCAGCGTGACAGTTTTCACGAACGTTCGCTCTTCAATTCGATAGATACTTTTCCAAAACCCGTGATCGCGATGGTCAATGGATTTTGCCTCGGGGGCGGCAACGAACTGGCAATGGCTTGCGATATTCGCATGGCAAGCGAAAATGCACGATTCTCGCAACCTGAGATCAATCTGGGCATCATGTGTGGCGGCGGCGGTACGCAGCGTCTGCCTAGGCTCGTTGGCGAGGGCCGAGCGATGGAGATGGCCCTGACCGGCGATATGATCGACGCCGCGACAGCTGAACATTTTGGCCTCGTTAATCATGTCGTTCCCGCCGATCAGCTCGAAGATGAAACGATGAAACTGGCAGGGAAGATCGCCGAAAAAGCCCCGATCGCCCTGCAGCTTTCAAAAGAGGCCGTCAAATTTGCCTCTCGCTCAAATCTCGACGAGGGGCTGCGCCGGGAAGTGGACCTCTTCGCCATCTGCTTTTCGACTGAGGACAAGAAGGAAGGCGTCGCGGCATTTCTCGAAAAACGGAAGCCAGAGTTCAAAGGCCGTTAGTCAAATTTGCGCGTTCAGCCACAGGTCGTCTATAATTCGTAGTTCGCAATTCGTCATTCGCAATTGCGGTTCGGGGACGTAGCTCAGCTGGGAGAGCGCATGAATGGCATTCATGAGGTCAGGGGTTCGATCCCCCTCGTCTCCACCAAT
>CAZMQR010000260.1:0-3921 GCA_964568325.1 uncultured Chloracidobacterium sp.
GGTCATTATCTTCATAAGCTTAGCGGGCCAGAAACCGTTTTATCTCTTCGCTCGCATCGCCCAAAAGGGCCGCAAGCGGTTCGCCGTTGAGGTTGTTATCTTTGGAAGAATACTCGGTCGTCAGAGCCGGTGTTTGGTCCTCGCCGTCACGCAGTTCAGGCAAGACCGGCAAGATCACATAGTAGTCGCCACGCTCGACCGTCCGGAAACACTCTTCCTCGGAGACCATTATCTCGTGGATCTTTTCGCCAGGTCTAATTCCGGTAAAGGTCAGCGGCAACTGCTTGTCGCCCATCAGCACGGCCGCGACGTCGGTGATCTTGGCGGCACCTACCTTTGGCACGAAGGTCTCGCCTCGCCCGTCGCTCTTGGCAGCCTCGAACACGGTGTCGACAGCACGGTCGAGGCTAAGCAGGAAACGCGTCATCTCGGGCAGCGTGATGGTTATCGGCTGGCCATTGGTGATCTGTTCGACAAAAAGCGGGATGATCGACCCGCGTGACGCGATCACGTTGCCGTAGCGGACGCAGTTGAACTGAACATTTGGGCAATCGCGGTTCGCCTCGATGAGGATTCGCTCCTGCAGGGCTTTGGTCATGCCCATCACGTTGATCGGCTTGCAGGCCTTGTCCGTTGAGATGCCGATCACCTTCTTGACCGGCAGGCTATTCTCGCGGACGGCACGGATGATGTTGGCGGCCCCGTTAACGTTGGTCTGGACAGCTTCGAATGGGAAGTATTCGCACGACGGCACCTGTTTCAAGGCCGCGGCGTTGAATACGATATCCGCTTCGCGCATCGCCGTAACCAGCGACGGATAATCGCGGACGTCGCCGATGCGAAAGTTCAACAGGTCACGTGAATTTTGATAGATGACGTCATCGGTGGCTGTCTCTCGGTTGAGGAAATCGAGCCGCATGTAATGCTGCTTTGCCTCGTCTCGCGAAAAGACCGTAATGCGGGCCGGCGTGCCGGCCTCGCCCGTGAGGATACGTTTTACGAGTGTCTGCCCAAGCGAACCTGTTCCGCCGGTGACCAGGACCCTCTTACCTTCGAGAATGCTCATGGATCAGTAGAAAACGAACCAACGAAAGAGTTTAACACTAAGCAAAGATTGTGAAAAATGTATCAGCTTGTGACCGCGGCTTCGAGCGCGGCGAGATTGGTGCTCTCAACGCTCGGATCGGCAAGCCAACGTTCCGCATAGTTGCGGGCGGCCTGCGACATCGTTGAATACTCGGCGCTGTCCATATCGACACATCGCTGTATGACGTCGGCCCAGCCAGCAGCGCTATCGAGTGACAAGTCCCAGCCAATACCGTTACCTTCGAGGTGACGCCATGGAGTCTGGTCGCTGATCACCAACGGGCATCCCGCGGCAAGCGATTCAATGCAGACGTGGCCGAAATTCTCGCCTATGGTCGGCAGAATAAAGAAATCGTAGGTAAACAGCGTCGCGGCGACTTTCTCGGGCGACACGAGGCCCTTTGCTTCTACCTTGATATTTGTTGGCAACGACGCGGCGATCTTCTGCGTTTCTTGCCAATAATCCTGCTCTTCGATCGGGCCGTAGACGTCGATGGTCAACTCACCTTTGATGGAATGCAGATGCGACAAGACCCAGTTTAGGTTCTTCTTCCGCATAAAACGCGAGAGAAAGATGAATCGGGCGCGTCCTGCGTCCTTCCTGGGTTTACTATCCGTCCTATACTCGTCAAAGATAGTCCTGGGCGGCATGTTTGGTGCAACAAACATCAGGCCGTCATCGCCAAGGACACGTATGACATCGTCCTTTTCGGTTTCGGCGGCGGCCTTCCATGTCAAGTCGTGATAGAGACCGATTGCCTTTGCCGCGGCCAGAAAGATGGCCTTCCGCCTCGGATTAAGTGTTAAGGCCCCGACACACAGTTCGCCTTCGGGAGCCAGAATAACAGGGACATCGAAGCGTCTAAGTCGCCGCAGAAAAAGCGTCCTGATCGTGAGCGGACTGAAGACGCTGTTGAGATAAATGGCGTCAGGCTGGACCTCGTCGATCAGCTTCCTTATCGTCCCGCTGCGGACATCCGCACGCGGAAGATAATACGCCCGGCAATTCCCAAGATCGTTCCAGGCGCGAACGTTAACGGTCGTGTATGGCTTGAGGTTATGCGGGCCGTCGTGGTCACGCGTCACGACGCGAAAGTCAAACCGGTCACCGAACCGGTCGATCATATTGACTAACGTCCGCATCGCACCGCCGCTCTCGAATCCGGGTAGGAAATAGTCACAAATTATTAGAAGTTTTGGGCGTTCGGCCATTATGCGTGAAACGTGTCGTAGGGTGTTGGGTCATCGGCCATCGTAGAAACCATGTCGGGCCAACTCGGCGGCTCATAACCCGTCGCTTCCCGGAATCTGGTGGAGTCAAGACTGCGGTCGATCGTTACTTCTTCCGACCGAGAGATCTCAACTTGGGCTCTGTAAGCATCGTTGAGCAGCGACAGCAACGCGTACTTGCTGATCGGTCGGCTCGAAACATGGTAAAGGCCCCGAAGACCAGGATGGTGGTCGATAATATCACCAATGATGCGGGCAAGTTCGAGCGTCGAGAACCCTGAATAGATCGCATTCGCCCAACCATCCACGAGCCTTCCTCGATTACCCAGGAACCATTCTACAAGGCTGTTCTGTCCTTCCAGTTCGCGCCCTACCATTGATGTCCTCAGGGTGAGGCAGCCTCCGGCGCTGACCTCACCGAGGAGTTTGCTCAGCCCGTATAGATCTCTTGCGTCAGGTTTGTCTGTTTCTCTGTAATTCCCTTTCAGGCCGCTGAAAACACAATCAGTACTTATCGATATCAGCCTAAAATTATGCTGCACCGACAGCGATGCCAGCTTAAGGGGAAACAGCGTGTTCGTACCCAGCGTAGTTATCTCGTCCTTGGCGTGCGGCACTTGCTTGATCGTGCCGACGGCATTGACAACAACGTCCGGCAGAACGGCTCGGATCGGTTCCACGACAGAAAGATCGCTTAGGACATCAATTTCTGTAAATGTGCGTTCCTGCCGGAAGATGCCATAAGCCTCTATCTCGTTAAAAGCCTTCCTGACCGTCGTCCAGACCTCGAACCGCTGCCCGAGGGTTTGCACCAGCTTGTGCCCCAGCATTCCCGTTCCGCCAAATACCAGGATTTTCATAAGCTATCAAGGATATCGACGTGTTGATTCGAGGTTTCAGAGTTGGTGTGTACCAAGAGAGACCCTATAATCGAGCTTCTATAACGATACCGAAAAACATGAAGAAAGTCCTAATTACAGGCATAAATGGCCAGGACGGAAGTTATTTGGCAGAGTTGCTACTTGAAAAAGGCTATGAGGTCTTCGGGCTCGTGCACCGTAGTTCGGAGTCGCCGGCAACCCTAATAGAGCATCTTGGTGGCCGGGTCGAAGTAGCTGAAGGTGGCATCACCGACCTTAATGAATTATCAGGACTTGTCAAGAAGATCAAGCCCGCAGAGATCTATAATCTGGCCGCCCAATCGCACGTTGGTCTTTCATTTACCGACCCGATCAGGACCGCCGAGATCACTGGTATAGGGGCTGTGAATGTTTATGAGGCCGCTCGCCTGCAGTCGCCTCGCGCGAGAATTTATCAGGCTTCGTCATCCGAAATGTTTGGTGATTCGGTTGACGACGACGGCTTCCAGCGAGAAACAACGAAAATGAATCCAGCATCCCCATACGCCTGCTCGAAAGTGTTTGCTTACCTCATGGCAAGGAGCTATCGGAAAGCTTACGGGATGTTCATCGCGAATGGCATCCTTTTTAATCACGAAAGCCCACGGCGAGGTGTAAATTTTGTACCATCTAAGGTTTGCCACGAGGCCGTCCGCATCAAGTTGGGTCGGGTTGAGAAAATGTCGATAGGAAATTTGGAAGTCCA
>CAZMQR010000261.1:0-3917 GCA_964568325.1 uncultured Chloracidobacterium sp.
GTCAATAGCCATGGAATCGGTCACCAGCTTCTTGAGCGACGAGATCTTCAGCATACGGCTCGAATTTGATCGGTGGTGGTTATCAGTTCAGATTATATGCCCAATTCAATCCAGCTTCCAAGCACTAAATTACTGCCATCGCACCTCAAAAAGGTCGACTGGTTGTGTCCGGTTCTTAACAGTGATCGGCTCACGACGGTCCAGCGGAAAAATGTCGCCCGCGGCCGATGCACATTCGGAACTGACCAGGATCTGGCCGCCTTTTGCGTTGGATTCGAGCCGCGAGGCGAGATTGACCGTATCGCCGATAGCGGTGTATTCAGACCGCCGCTCCGAACCAATGTAGCCGATCGTAGCGACGCCGGTATGCAGGCCAATGCCGATGGATATCTGTGCAAACTCCTGTCCGGCCGGGCCCGAACGCATCTCAACCAGCTTCTTCTGCATGGCGACGGCCGCGGTCAGGGCGTTCCTTGCGTCGTTAGGTGTTGGTTTTGGTGCTCCAAAGAGGGCCATCAGGCCGTCACCGATGTATTTGTCGAGCGTGCCGTCGTTCTCAAAGATGATCTCGGACATAGCTGAGAAGTATTGATTGAGCAGCCCGACGACCTTTTCAGGATCGGCACGCTCGGATATTCCCGTAAAGCCGCGAATATCAGCAAAAAGAACGGTGATCGTCTCATTCACGCCGCCCAAGCGGAACGAATCTGGATTTTCCAGTAGTTGCTTGACGACGTATTCGGGCATGAACCGGCCATAGTTTGCCCTTGCCACCTCCTCGCGGGCGAGCCGCTGGTGGGCTTTTACAGTTTCGACGGTTACCGCGGTCTGGGCCGCGACCGCCGAGATCAACTCAAGGTGGTCCTGCCGGAATGCCGCAAACGGATCGAGCCGGTCAGCGTAGATCACGCCGTGAACACCTGACTGTGTGATCAGCGGTGCGCAGATCGTCGAGCGGACGCCCTGCGACACTATAGATTCGGCTCCGCCAAACTGTTCGTCGGTCTTCGCGTCCTGCGAGAGCACAGCGACGCGCTCATTCATCACCTTGCGAGTGATGGTGCGGCTAACGCCCAGCTTCTCACTTAACTTCGCGAAGCTCGCCTCGCGGGTCTTTGCCCCGATCTGATAAAGGGATGCATGGAGGTCGCCTTTCCCTGTGCCATTTTCGTCACTCGTCAGGAGCGCGATCACACGGTCTGCCGGCGTGCCGCGAAAGATCAGGTCGGTTGCTCGCTCAAATATCTCCTCGAGGTCAAATACGGTACCGAGCATCTTGCTCATTTCGAAGAGCAGTTCAAGTATCTTGGCCTTGCGCCTGAGATCCTTAACCTCTTCAGGCGTCACTGCCTCTGGTTCCAGCGACAGGTTAGAGCGGCGGCCAATGAACTCATTCACCGAAAGCTGCACCTGTGTGTGCCCCATCGGTGCATCGTCGAAGGTGACATTCTGAGCGGGCGAATCTTCAGCTTGCTCCGCCAGACCCGGCGGTGGTTCAGCCTCGACGCTCGTGGTGACCGAGCTAAATACAAGCTGACTCTCGCCGATCACGATCACATCGTCGTCATTCAGCTCCGTTTCCAGGTGCTGAGATCCGTTGACAAAGACATGATTGATACTGCGGATCAACTGGCCATTTTCAATGTGGCCGTCAACAATGCGAAACGATCCTGCATCGCCAATGATGAACGCGTGTTTACGCGAAACGCGCCGGTCATTGAGCGTGATCACATTCTCGCGAGCTCGGCCGATCGTAATTGGCTCGCCCGAGGGACACTCCGTTTGCCAGATGTGTCCGGTCGGGTCCGTGATGGTAAGTTTTGCTTTCAAAACAAGCGTAATTGTAAAACGTAAACGCAGAATGACAAATCGCAGCGTACCGCGAATCGCAGGCAGATGAGCATTCTAACCGGTCGCGCTCTGCGGCCGGAATCTTGATAACAACCTCTCGAACATTATTTGTTAGTGGGTTTTGTCCTAGGTGTGAGCTTTTTTGATGTTACAGTACGCCTTATAGGGTGGATTGAGGTCTATTAAAACACCGAATTTTCGGTCAGGAGACAATATGGAAGAGAGGAGATACCGCAAACAGGCCTTCATACGGGCCCTTTTGGCAGGCGGGCTCGTGATGGCGATCATGGTTGTATCTGTCCACCGAACCGCCGCCGTTCGGCCGATGACGCCATCCGATATCACATCGACCTTTGAAACTAACACCGCGGAAGGCTGGCTTCCCCGGATCGGCACTGAAAATGTCGCTCCGACGTCACTTGATAAGCACTCGGGCAATTTTAGCCTTCTGACATCAGGCCGACAGCAGCCTTTCTACGGCTGCAAAATAAATGTCACCAGCCAGATGGCGACAGGTTCGCGCTATCAGATATCGCTTTGGGCCAAGCTCGTCCCCGGCTCGCCGACAACGAGTCTGCGGATCAGCCTGGAGCGCACTCTCGGCGGCAATACAACCTATCACGGTGTTACCGGCAATGTGGCTGCTACTGACGGTGCCTGGGTCCAACTGTCGTCAACTTACAACTATACCTTGGCGCATGACACCCTGTGGCTCTATGTCGAATCCGATACGGGCACTCCATCCTTCTACATTGACGACTTTGAACTCCGTTTCTTGCCGCCGCTCCAGATCCAACCAGAGCTTCCATCGCTCCGGCAATTCCTTGCCCCTATGAAAATGGGCGCGGCCATTGGGGTCGGGGCTATCGGCGGTGATGCCCATACACAGCTGCTCACTAAGCATTTCAACAGCATCACGTCTGAGAACGACATGAAATGGGGGCCGATCCATCCGGCCGAGAATACTTTTAACTACGGCCCGGCGGATGCTCAGGTCGCGTTTGCGGTTGCTAACGCCATGCAGGTGCGCGGCCACGCACTGGTCTGGCACGAGCAGAACCCAAACTGGCTATTTCTCGATGGCAATGGGCAGCCCATGACACCGTCACCGCAAAACAAGGCATTGCTGTTGGCGCGCCTCGATGCTCACATTCGCGCCGTGGTCGGACACTTTGGCAGCAATGTGTATGCGTGGGACGTAGTCAACGAGGTGATCGATCCTGCCCAACCGGACGGGTTCCGCCGGAGTCAGTGGTTCAACATCTGCGGGACTGAGTATATCGACAAGGCATTTCAGGTGGCCCGCGAGGTCGCCCCGACCGCAAAGCTTTTCATCAACGACTACGGCACGACGAACCCGACCAAACGGGCGTTCCTGCTCGCGCTCGTGCAGGACCTTAAGAACCGCGGCATTCCTATCGACGGTGTCGGGCACCAGATGCACAGCAACATTGACGGGCCGCCGGCGAGTGCCGTGACGACCACGGTGAATATGTTTGCCGCGATACCGGGGATCGACAATCACGTCACCGAACTCGACATCAGTGTCTATAACAACGGCACCCAGACGTATACGACCGTTCCGCGCGAGGTGCTGCGCAGGCAGGGCTTTCTGTATCGCGACTACTTTACGGCCTTTAGGCAGCTCAATGCACAAGGCAAGCTAAGTTCGGTAACGACGTGGGGCCTGGCGGACGACAATACATGGCTGTCCAACTTCCCGATCGCGCGCCTTGAAGCGCCGCTGATCTTCAACGACCTGCTGCAGGCCAAGTTCGCATATTGGGGCATCGTCGGCCCATCAAGGCTGCTTGTACCGTTCGATTATGACAATGACGGGCGAACCGATTTTTCAGTATTCAGGCCGTCGAGTGGGGCGTGGTACCTGCAAAGATCGACAGCGGGATTTCAGGGATTGCAGTTCGGGGCCAACGGAGACAAACTAACGCCGGCGGATTATGACGGTGATGGGAAGACGGATATCGCGATCTATCGGCCATCGACGGGCATTTGGTACATACTGAACAGCTCGAACGGGACGGTTTCGTATCCGGTGTTTGGCGTGG
>CAZMQR010000262.1:0-3907 GCA_964568325.1 uncultured Chloracidobacterium sp.
TGGCGAACGAAGCGCGGCGTCCCCGTCGCTCTCATCTCTCGCTATTACGTTGCTGACCCCGAGACCGGCAAGCAGAGCAGATCGGTGCTGTTCGTGACGAAGATCAGCCCCAAAGGTTCCTGCGTCGTCGATATCGTCGAGGAGGTCACGAAGCAGAACGAAAGGGCCCGCGAGATAGCCGATGCGGCAGGCAGCAAACCCTGTAAGATCGCCGAATAAATATTCTTAGGTATGGAATTTCTGACTGATCCTCAGGTCTGGATCGCCTTCATCACGCTGACGGTGCTCGAGCTTGTTCTCGGCATTGATAACGTCATCTTTATATCGATCCTGTCGAACCGAGTCGCTGAGGCCAAACGCGCACAGGCGCGCTTTATCGGGCTCTCGCTATCGCTCGTAATGCGTGTCGTCCTGCTGTTCTCGCTTGCGTGGGTGATGGGCCTGACGACGCCGCTTTTTACTGTTGCCGGCTATTCGATCTCCGGCCGCGACCTGATACTGCTTATCGGCGGACTATTCCTGCTCGCTAAGAGCACTCACGAGATCCACGGCTCGCTGGAGGGGCCCGAAGGAGATACCGGAAAGACCGCCGTTGCGGGCTTTGCTTCTGCTATCGTCCAGATAACGCTCCTTAATCTCGTCTTCTCACTCGATTCGATCATCACGGCAGTCGGAATGGTGAGTACAAAGCCCGTGGCCGAAGGAGGGCTCGGAGAGGCGGCAATTTGGATAATGATCGCTGCGGTCGTCGTGTCGATCGTTGCGATGATCGGCCTGGCGAGTTCGATCGGGGCGTTCGTTCACCGGCATCCGACTGTAAAGATGCTCGCCCTCTCGTTCCTTCTGATGATCGGTGCATCGCTCATCGCCGAGGGAATGCACTTCCACATACCGAAAGGCTACATCTATTTTGCGATGGCATTCTCTGTATTTGTCGAGATGCTGAACATCAGGCTGCGGAAGAAAGGCCCACCGGTCATACTTCACAGCGAATTCTCACAAGAGGACGGGGCTCCTACTCCGACGACTAGCTAGTTTCGGGTTGAGTCAATTATGGCCCGCACGGTTTGACAGGCCCGGGCTCAGTTATAGGTATTGCATCTATCTGCCATTTCTCTTGCCCAAGACTTGTTATGCGTGCTGTGTAAGCCGTGACGGCGGCTAGCGGGTTGCCGGGCACGTCGGTTCGCGACTCTACACCAATACGGGCCCAATAGAAATCCTTACAGTAATAGATATCGATATCCGTCGATGTCCGCTGGTGTTTTGTGAGCATTTGATCCCGAATGGCCATTTCCATTGCCGTCGGCGGCCTCACGCGGTCGCCATACCCGGGCAATGTGAAATAGAAAATAGCCCCGCCGACGATAAGGATCGGCACAACGACAAGAGCGAGCAGTCTTAGATAGCTACGCTCGCTCTTGGTCTCCTCTTTTAAGGTCTCAAAGAGACGGTTCTTCTCGACATCACCGCCGATCAACGACCGCTCTTCCGGTGATCGTTCGGTTTTCGTATCGTCATCAAAGATACCGTGTTGGAACTTCATAAAGAATCAGCCACGGAGGGCACTGAGATCACTGAGAATGGCATGCTGCGTGTTCTCCGTGTCCTCTGTTGGCGAGATCACTTCATCCCTAAGCTCTTCACCAAAAACGCGTAAATGTCTGCCTGCTGCTCGATCGCCAGCGTCGTTGGCAAACCCGCACCGTGGCCGCCGCGCGTCTGGATGCGGATCAGCACCGGGGCGTCGCCGGCCTGAGCGTACTGCATTGCGGCCGTATATTTGAAGCTGTGTGCAGGAAACACACGGTCATCATGGTCCGCCGTTGTCACCAGCACAGGCGGATATTTGGTTCCCGGCTTAGCCTGATGATATGGCGAATAGGCATACATCGCGTTGAAATCAGCCTCGTTCGTCGGGTCACCGTAATCGCTCCGCCACGCCCAGCCGATAGTGAATTTGTCGAACCTGAGCATGTCCATGACACCGACCTGCGGCACCGCTGCGGCGAAAAGATCAGGATGCTGATTGAGCGTCGCACCCACGAGTAGACCACCATTCGAGCCGCCGTTGATGGCAAGTTTGGGCGTCGAGGTATATTTATTGGCGATCAGCCATTTTGCAGCCCATGCAAAATCGTCAAAGACGTTTTGCTTCTTGAGACGCGAGCCGCCCTTCCACCAGTCCTTTCCATACTCGCTTCCGCCCCGCAGGCACGCGACTGCGTAAACGCCGCCCATCTCGAGCCACCCGACACGGGCTATAGAGAAACCCGGCGTCATCGGGATGTTGAATCCGCCGTACCCGTAGAGCAGTGTCGGATTCTTGCCGTTCAGCTTCAGTCCCTTTTTATATGTCAGGAACATCGGGATCCGAGTACCGTCCTTTGAGGTGTAAAACACCTCTTTGACCTCGAACTTCGAGGGATCGAATTTAACCTTCGACTGACGAAAGACCGATGATCGTCCCGTTTTCATGTCGTAGCTGTAGATGGTTGGCGGGGCATTGTAGCTCGAATACGTGTAGAAGGTCTCGGTATCGCTTCGTTTACCGCCAAATCCTCCCGCCGTGCCTACGCCGGGCAGCTTGACGTCGCGGACGAACTTGCCATTCGTCTCGTAGATCTTGATCTGCGTCGCAGCATCGTGAAGATAATCCAGGACAAACTGGTCATTGATAAATGAAACACTGCCGAGCGTATCGGAAGATTCCGGAATGACGTCCGTCCATCCCTTTTGCGGTGCGAGCGCGTCGATCTTGACGACCTTCCCGCGAGAGGCGTCCTTGTCGGTCTCAAAATAGAATACCGAGCCGTCGTTGCCGATAAAGCTCCAGCTATTGCTGAGATCCTCGACCAGCGGCATTATCGGTGCCTTCTGCATGGTCAGGTTCTTGAAATAGACCATGTTCATCCGCTCGGTCCCTTTGCCAACGGTGATGATGAGCCAGTTGCCGTCCTCGCTGACCTGCGCTCCGCTGAAGTATTCCTTGTTGTCAGGCCGCTCATAAACGACATGATCGTCACTCTGTGGTGTGCCCATCTTATGAAAATACAGCTTCTGGTAATAGGTGGTCGCCTTCAGCTCCTGCCCTTTTTCGACCGGCGCATAGCTGCCGTAGAAGAAACCTGATTTGTCATTCAACCATGAGAAACTGCCGTAACGGTTCGGTGCGAGCGTGTCAGGAAGCAACTCGCCCGTCTCCGTGTCCATAAACTTCCACTCGCGCCGGTCCGACCCGGCGACAGCGACGCTGTAGGCCCAGATCTTGCCGTCGTCAGTGAACGATGAACCGCCGAGTGCTGCCGTGCCATCCTTTGCGATCTTGTTCGGATCGAAGAAGACAGTTCCGGGATCGTTGATCGACTTGGCCTTGTAGAGCACTGACTGGTTCTGCAGGCCGTCGTTCTTTGAATAGATATAGAATCCGTCGGTAACCTTCATCGGGGCCGAATAGCGCTCATAGTTCCAGAGCTCTGTGAGACGGGCTTTGATAGCGGCGCGCTGCGGGACGGCTCCAAGATAGTCGAATGTTAACTTGTTCTCAGCCTCGATCCAGGCTCGCATCTCAGGCGATTCCGTATCTTCCATCCAGCGGTACGGGTCATTGACCTTCACCCCGTGAAAATCATCGACCTGGCCGGCGCGGTGCGCCTTTGGATACTCCCATTTCTGCGCGCTGACCGGCGATGCCGCCGCCAAAAATGCACCCAGGACCAACAAGGCCAAACTGCGTTTCAACATAAATACCGAAAACTCCTTTCTAAATAATGGACACGTTTTGACCTTAGTATAACCGACATCTGCTGGTGAGACCGAATCGGACGACTATAAGAAAGAGCGAGGCCCGTAAGGCCTCGCCCTTGATGGATGTCCGCATTGTGCGGAGCTATTGCGTCTGGGTATC
>CAZMQR010000263.1:0-3907 GCA_964568325.1 uncultured Chloracidobacterium sp.
ACCTGCGACCCACGGATTAAGAGTCCGTTGCTCTACCAACTGAGCTAACGACCCAAATCATCACAGAGTATAGCAAACCGATTTTTCTTCTCCAAGAGCCGCAAGTTTCCCTCTCGCCGCCGTTCTTGCAAACAGCGGCTTTGCATTGTTGCGCCTTTCTGGCTGACAATATCGTCTTGACGTAATGAAGGAATGCCCCAAATGCGAATTGGTCTATACGGACGAGACGGCGACTTGTCCCGTTGACGAGACCGAGACGCGCCACGCGATGCCGGGGCCAACGCTGCTCGACGGCCGCTATCAGCTCGAACGCCGCTTGGGCCGCGGGGCGATGGGTTACGTCTTTCTTGCAAAGGACAATAAGTTTGCGACAAAGAGGCTTGCGGTCAAGACGGTTCGCCAGGATATCCTGTCGAGCGAAGACCTGCAGGAAGGCGAGGCGATCGCTCGATTTGAGCGAGAAGCCCAGGCCGCAGCCTCGATCCAGCATCCAAACACGGTGAGCGTGACAGATTTTGGTGAGACGCCGGAAGGGGTCTTCTATCTCGTCATGGAATATGTCGAGGGCGAGACACTGCACAAGCTGCTCCGTCGCGAAGGCACCTTGCCGGTAAAGCGTGCCGTGAACCTGCTGCGTCAGATCGCTGACGGTGTGGAGGCGGCCCACGAATTAGGCATTCTGCACCGTGACCTCAAGCCGGCGAACATCTTTATCATGAAGGGCAAGGGCGACGGCTTTGTAAAGGTCGGCGATTTTGGCCTGGCGAAGATCGTCAATCAGACCGTCACGGATATCAGTTCACAGGCGACGCCGTCTTCGCGCGGGATCATCGGCACGCCGGAATTCATGTCACCGGAGCAGATGCAGCCTGAGATGGGCGTCGACAAGCGGGCTGACCTGTATGCCCTCGGCACGATCGCCTATCTGATGCTTGGCGGCAAGACGCCTTTCACCGGCGACCTGATGCAGCTTGTGATGCAGAAGATAATGCACCGGCCGCCGCCCCTGTCGTCGATACGAACGGATATCCCGGCCGATGTTGACCGCGTGATAATGCGTTCGCTTGAGATCGCGCCGTCAGATAGGCCCGGATCGGTCAGCGACTGGATCGCCGAGTTGGAAGAGGCCGCCGAAGACGTTACTGAGGCGAAACGAGGTGGAATGTCGCGGCTTGTCGTTCTCGCACCGGCCAATGCCGAGGTCTATGTCAATGACGAGCGTAAAGCCAGCGTCGGCAGTTCCGGCCGCGTCGTCCTGACCGACATCCCGGCCGGTCAGCATATTCTTCGCGTCTCAAAGGCAGGTGAACGCGATGACGAACGTGTTATCGAGATACGCGAGGGAGCTCAGGAACAGGTCATCCAGGCACAGCTAAAGTCGCCGCAGGGCAGCCAGCCCTCGTCATCGCAGGGCGCCGGATCGAGCGGGTCTCCCGCATCCAGCGTTATGCCCGGCATCGTTGCCTGCAGTAATTGCGGCTCGCGATTTGCCGAGGGCGTGCGATTCTGTGGCCGGTGCGGCGGTGGTCGCTTCGTCATGGTCAGTCCGGCAGAGACTGAGGCGTCCGGCTTTCCATGCCCGCGATGCCAGGCGCCGCTGCCTGCGAATTCACGCTTCTGTGGCCGCTGCGGGCTCAATATGCCGGCAGGCGGCATCCATGCAAGCCAGCCGCCTTCTTTCGGCCAGCAATCAACGACACAAGCACCACAATACTTCACCGCTCCCGCGCAGCAGGTGTCGCGCGTCTGCCGACGGTGCAATACCGCGTATCCGCCGCATATCCGCTTTTGTGGAAAGTGTGGGTTAACGCTGCAATAGGTCGCCTTTTGTCGCCGGTTGTGGTTATAATGATTCCGTTCTTAACCAATCCGGACATATCGGGGACCTGAGCGATGAAAATTTGCCCAAGATGCCAGAAAACCTACGCCGACGACAGTCTTAACTTTTGCCTCGAGGACGGTTCGACTCTCAGCCAGATGGCGGGCGTCCAGCCGCCGCCGACCGTGCAGATGCAGCAGGCCTTCCCGACGCAGCAGGGGCCGGGCCAGCCGATGGGGCAGCCGACCTGGAATGTCGGCCAGCAACAGCCATACTCGCTGCAGCCGCCAAAAAGATCGTCAAAGGCATGGGTTTGGGTGCTCCTGATCCTCGGCGTCCTTGTGCTGCTGTGCGGCGGTGGGTTTGCGGGCCTTGTGTATATCGGCAGTCTGGATGACGGTAAGAAGGGCAATAACACGGCGACAAACAGCAATTCATCGGGCTTTAGCAACAATAGTTCCAATAGCTCAACGTCCACAGGACGGACTTCGATCACCAAGCTCGATCTCGCAAAATGGAAGCCTGCGGACACTTCGTACGGCAATACTGATTATGCCGACGGCGAATTGACGATGTCGTCAAAGATGAAAGGTTACTACTACGTTCTTGCGGGAACGGACGACCAAAAATCGGTCAATGCCGATTCGCTCGTGACGGTTCGAAACCTCGATGACACCGGGACCGACCTTGGTTTTGGCCTCGTCTTTCACAGCAAGACGACGCCCTTGCAGCAAGGCTATGCACTGCTGATCGATTCCAAGAAAAAGCGCTACCGCGTGGTCCATCATGAACCGAAGAAGGAGACAGCGGTCATTAGCTGGACAAAGTCCGACGTGATCCTTGACGGGACATCGGAGAACACGCTTGAGGTCCGCGATCAGAGCTCTACGATCGATATTTACATCAACGGAAAAAAGGTGAATTCGATCAAGAATGTTTACGGCTATTCCAGCGGCGTTGTGGGCCTATACGCCGCGGACGGGATCAAGATCGGGTTTAAGAACTTCGAGATCCGTAAATAATTGAGAATTGATAATTGAGAATGGACAATGAAGAAGTTAGCAAATCGTCTATCGTCGGACTTTGTTAAGAACCGGCATTAATTTTCAATTATCAATTCCCAATTATCAATTGATATGAAGCAGTGCCCCCGTTGCAAGCAGACCTACAGTGACCCGTCTCTCAATTTCTGCCTTGAGGATGGAGAACTCTTGACGGCGCTTACGCAGGAGCCGCCTCTCGGGCGGTATGCGGACGAGACGCCGCCGACGATCCTCCTTGACCAATCGCGCGTTACGAATCCAACGACCTGGCCGCAGCAACCTGTCGCTCAGCCTCCCGCAAAATGGCAGCCGAACGCGGTCCAGCAGCCGAACTTTGGTGCCTACGCGATGTCACCAAATCAGTCGCTGGCGGTTGTTTCGCTGGTCCTCGGCATCTCAAGCCTTACGGTCGGCTGGTGTTGCTATATCGGCCTGCTGCTCGCTCCGGCGGCCCTGATCACCGGCGTACTCGCAAAGTCTCGAGCCGACAAGGAACCGCAGTTGTACGGCGGTCGGGGCATGGCGATAGGCGGCATTATCATGGGAGCGGTATCCTTGGCGATATACGTCCTGCTCTTTATCATCTACGGGCTCGCTCTCATCGGCGGCGGCTTAAGTTAAACTACTAGCGGAGCTTCATCGGCGAACATGCGAGTTACTCTTCACGTCGTTGCCGGGCCGCAGACCGGCCGCGACTTCAGTTTCGATCAGCACGACACCTTCCTGATCGGCCGTAGCGAGGACGCGCAGTTTTGCCTGCCGCACGACAGATTCTTTTCACGCCATCACTGCCTGATCGAGATCGCGCCGCCGCAGGCATTCCTTCGCGACCTCAATTCCACAAACGGCACATATGTCAACGGCCACCGCGTGCGCGACGAACACGCCTTGGCCGAGGGGGATCTACTGCAATTCGGCAATGTGGTCTTTCAGGTGGAGCGCGGGACGCATCGCGGCGAGACGGGCACGGTGCAAACCGATGCCGCCGATCGGGCGCTCGTATTCTGCGAGTTCGATCGTCTGATGGCCGATCGCGCCGTGCTGG
>CAZMQR010000264.1:0-3896 GCA_964568325.1 uncultured Chloracidobacterium sp.
CCTCGGTCAGGTTCATAAAGAGCGCGGGAACGGCGACGAGCACGCCGGTGAGGATAGTAGAGAACCAAGGCGTGCGAAATCGCGGGTGAATTGACGAGAATATCTTTGGCAGCAGCCCGTCGCGGCTCATCGCCATCCACAATCGCGGCTGGCCAAGTTGAAAAACCAACAGCACCGTCGCGATCGCGATGATCGCCGAAACGGCAATGATGCCGGCGACCCACGGGATATTTACGCCTTCGGGCCCAAAAACAAACGCCAGCGGATCGCCCACGGCGAGCTTTGTATAGCTGACCATGCCGGTCAGCACCAGAGCCAACACGACATACAAGACCGTGCAGATCACCAGGCTGTAGATCATGCCGCGCGGCAGCGTCTTATACGGGTCCTTGCATTCCTCGGCCGTCGTTGACAGGGCATCAAAGCCGATATAGGCAAAGAAAACGGCCGCCACGCCGCTCATCACGCCGGAGAATCCATTCGGCATAAAAGGCGACCAGTTGTCGGTCTTTACATAGAAAGCGCCGAGGCCGATCACGAGCAGGATGATCGCGAGCTTAACGGCGACCATGATGTTCGACGCCATTTTTGATTCGCGGATACCAACGTAAACAAGGCAAGTGATCAGTACGACAATGCCCAGCGCGGGCAGGTCGGCGATCAACGGCAGCCCGCCGAGCGTCGGCGCGCCAAGATACGCTTCAAAGGCGTCGAGCTTGCCGCATGATACGGCGGCCTCAGCCGCCTCGCAGCCGGCCCGCAGCGATTCGACGGTCGCACCGCCGCCGCTCATCGCCGACGTGACGGCATTGAATCCGTCATACGCCGTGCGAAAATCCATCGTCCAGTTCAGGGGAATATGGATGCCGTTCGAGGCGAGAAGGCTCGTAAAATAGTCGCTCCATGAAATGGCGACGGCGATATTTCCGATGGCGTATTCGACGAGCAGGTCCCAGCCGATGATCCACGCCAGAAGCTCGCCAAATGAGGCATACGCATATGTATATGCCGAGCCGGCAATAGGTATCTTTGACGCGAACTCCGCATAGCACAACGCCGCAAAGCCGCACGCGATCGCCGCAAAGATAAACAGCAATATCACCGCCGGCCCGCCGCGGTTCGCGGCGTTGCCGACCATCGCAAAGATACCGGCGCCGATGATCGCCGCGATGCCGAGCATCGTCAGGTCAAACGTGCCCAACGAGCGCCTCAGCCCCGTCACGCCCTCGCCCGCAGGCTGGCCCGGCACAAGCTGCTCATGATCGCCAAAGCCGACCGCCGCGTCAGCCTGGATCTGCTGGATTGACTTCTTCCGAAAAAGGGAACTTGCCATATTCTCTCCGTCGCGCGCTGGATTACTGGACTTGTGAACAGGCGAATTTTGAATCAAATCCGCGAAATATGCAACCGTAACTCCGTTTTGCAGGCACGTTTTGAACATGCTACCTTTCCGCGAGACGAGTAAGGATTGCGCGATTGACAAACCCAAGCGGTTAGGTTATATTGAGACGCGTAGGATCAATTGTTTCGGAGGCGGAGCATGAGTTCCTTGAGAAAAGGCGGATTTCGATTCTTCGTTTATTCCAACGATCACGATCCGCCGCACGTCGATGTGCGAAAGGGCAAAGGCAAGATGAAGATCTACCTCAGCATCGGTCAGGGAATGCCGCGGATGGGGCCGAGAAACCGATTCCTGAGCGATGTCGATGCCCGGCGTGCCTTTGAACTTTGCTGCGAATCACACGGCGAGATGTCAGCGCTCTGGGAGGCGGTCCATGGCAAGACCAAAGACAAATAGATCCACACTTACTGAAGCCGAGATCGCACGGCAACTCGCCGAGTCGCGTCGGCTCGGCGACAGGGAATACAGCGATGAACGCTGCGCGTCACGATTTAGCTACGACCGTCGAGCGCGGGAGATCAGGCTCGATTTTGCCGATGGATTTGCCCTGTTATTCCCAGCATCACATATACGTGAGCTTCGGGGTGTTGCCGATAACAAGATCGCGGCGGGTCACCTTACCGAGCTTGGCGACGCGATCCATTGGGACGATCTCGATGCGCATTATACGGTCAGCGGATTGTTGGCCGGACGATTTGGCACAAAGGAATGGATGAAGGAGATCGGCCGTCTGGGAGGCAAACGGACATCCGCAGCAAAAGCTGAGGCGGCGCGGCGCAACGGGGCAAAGGGCGGACGCCCGCCTGCGATCTCAACTCACCGTGACGAGCAGCCCGGCCGCAGGAGCTAAGAGCATATGGACTGGAAGATATTCTCAACCGCATTCATCACCCTTTTCCTTGCCGAGCTCGGCGATAAGACGCAGCTTGCCGTTATCACGATGTCGGCAAACACCGATTCCAAGCTGTCGGTCTTTATCGGAGCGAGCCTGGCGCTGATCGCCGTGACGGCCCTTGGCGTGCTGTTGGGCGGCGTGCTGACACAGTTTGTCCCGACGGAATGGCTGCAGCGGATCGTGGCTGTCGCGTTCATCGCGATCGGCGTGCTGATGCTGTTAGGCAAGCTCTAACCTCTTCTCCGCGTCCCTCTGCGAAAACCTCTGCGTCCTCTGCGTGGAACCTCTTGTAGGGAAGATTCCACGCAGAGAAACGCAGAGGGAAGACGCAGAGAAACGCCGAGAAAAAAAGGGGCGGCCCGTGTGGGCCACCCCAAATTACAAGGGAGCAACTTCAATCTTGGGCCTGCCTGGGTTACTGGCCCGCGATAAAATCAATGTCCATTGCGTTGTCCATTAGCTGGACGACGCGTGGGCTAAAGGTGTAATTACGCGATTCGACCGTGACGAGATAGGTGCGGCCCACCTCGACGTCGTCAAAACGGTAGTAACCGAATGAGCTCGACCCTGCCGTCCGCGAAATGCCGCGATCATCCGTGATCTTGATCGTCGCACCGCTCACGCCCTGGCCGTCCTGTCGGACGATGCGGCCGGCGAGGGCGACGTTTGCGGCCGTCGTCGCGCATGCCGTGCCAACGATGGCGTCAACGCGTGCGCCCGAGTCGCCTGACGGAGCGTTCGCGACGTCCGTAGCAACGAGCCATTTCATCTGGACGGATTGGTTGTATGCCGAGACGGGCAGATTTACCGTTATCGTGATATAGGCGGGCATTGCGGGCGTTCCGCCTGACAGGCCGCTCCAGGCCGCTCGGCCGGCGATCGGGCTGCCATAGGCGGTGCTGATCGTCTTGTTATAGCCGCCTGAGGCAAAGCTGCCGCCCGCGGCCAGGATGTCCTGGAATGGGCCGCCATTGATGCTTATTTCCAGCACCATTCCGTCATGGCCCACCGGTGACAACGGGCTCTCGTCCTCGAGATTGAAGGCGGCCGCGAACCGCATCTGCCCGCCGGTCGGCGATATCACATAGCTTGGCGTCACAAGCTCGCTGTAGCCGGAGGTCGCAGGGGCGGCGGCAAATGCGCTGTTTACGGGCGTCTGCGGATTGGCCGTCGAGGTTATCCAGTTTGCCATAGCCCCGTCACTGATCGATGACCATCCAAGCGGCAGCGATGGTGCCCCGACCAGATCGAAATGCTGCTGGCACATCGTGACCGGCGTTCCGACAGGCATCGTATAGGCCTGTGCTCCGGAACATCCGCCCGCTCCGACGGCCTCTATCGTAAAGGCATAGTTGCCGGTGGCGGTCGGCGTTCCGCTGATCACGCCTGTGCTCGGGTTAAGCGTTAGCCCCGGCGGCAGCGAACCGCTCGTGACCTGATATGTATATGTTCCCGCCGGGCTCGCCGTAACCGTCTGTGAATACGGGAAGCCCACAACACCATTGACCAAAACGGTCGGCGAGATCGTAATGACCTGACACGGCGTCGGGCTCGGCGTCGGTGTTGGCGTTGGTGTTGGTGTCGGCGTCGGCGTTGGTG
>CAZMQR010000265.1:0-3890 GCA_964568325.1 uncultured Chloracidobacterium sp.
CTCCTAAGCGGAAGGTCGGTGGTTAGAATCCACCCGGGATCACCACCCTTTCGATCCGTGTTTCCGCATTTGCCGGGACGCGGATCGATTTTTTACACCCCTTTTCGGCCGGCAGCCCATGGCCGAGAGCACGCCTATACACGCCTATATTTTTGTCTCAAATTGTGACATCGGTCACAGACATTCAAGGAAAAGAGGTCTATTAGTTTTCCTAATCACCCGATTTTGGATATGCAGAGGTGCTCCCACGTCCAAGGGGTTGGGGAGCGTTTGTCTTTATTAGCGGCAGGCTTAGCGCTCCCAGTCTGGAACCATGATACTGCGAGGTAAAACAATGAGATATTCATCCGTTGCGCGTGCGATGTTCTTGGTATTGGTTGGCCTCTTCTGGAGCGGAGGAAATTTTGCGCAGCGCTCCCTAATGAAAACAAGCTTAGCCGAAACTTGGGTGATATCGAATGCCGAATCACAGCGCTCCGCTGGGCCTGATAGGCTCGCGTTCATTCTCGGAAATACCGAGCGTTTCTGGGCGAGCCCGGCGTCGTTTCGTGGTAACGCGGTCTACGGGCCGGGGGCGCCTTGGTGGTCGACTGCTGATGACGCGATCAGCTATACCGGGACGACATACTCACAGAATTTTGACTCGCTTGCATCCAGTGGTTCGGGAGTGGCATGGACGAACGACACCACGATTCCCGGCTGGTTTCTCTACGCACAGCCTGCTCCGGGCACAGCTATCACCACATACAACGCCGACAATGGAAGCTCGTCGGCCGGTAATTTTTACAGTTTTGGGAGTACGGGCAGCAGCGAGCGGGCGCTCGGCGGCATTGGGGCGACCGCGGCCTATTTTGGATCACCGGCTTCCGGTTCGATCGCGGGCTGGATCGCTTTCTCTGCCACCAATGATACGGGATCAACTATCAACGACGTGACCATCGCTTTCGACGGCGAGCAGTGGCGAAAGAGCGGAGACACGGTCGCCCAGTCGATGATACTCGAATATGGCATCGGCAGCACTTTCGGAACGGTTGCTCCCTGGACAGCGCCGGGCGGGAGCTTCGACTGGTCCTCGCCGGTTTTCACGAGTGGAGCGGCAGCGGTCGACGGAAACGCAGCAGGAAAGGTAGCCGGACGTGGCGGAACCATTTCAAGCCTTGGTTGGGACAGTGGGGAAACCTTGTGGATCCGATGGGTCGAGAGAAATGACGTCGGCAGCGATCACGGCCTGGCTATAGATGCTTTCTCGCTATCGACGCCCGCAACTCCGACGCCTTCTCCGACGCCAACACCATCGCCCACGCCGCCGACGCCCACTCCATCGCCCACTCCGTCGCCGACGCCGACGCCGACGCCGACTCCGCCTCCGACGACGTGTTTGACGCCGGACAACGGTTTGGGGACGGCCGATCTCCCGGTGCCGTGCAGATATCTTGGCGGGCCGATCCAGATGATAAGTGGGCTGCCGCCGGGCTCAGAGGTCCTGAGTGCGGCATCGCTTGACACAAACACGAGCATCGTCCGGACGCCGGGCGGGCCGCTGGGCGGCGAGACAGACCAGTTTCAGAGCAGGCTGCGGCTGGTCATGAAGGGAACCGGAGGGCTGGCTGCGTATCTCAAGATCAAGGACATACCCGGCGAAGTGACCATCGACAACGGGCCCCGCGCCCTCGGCGCACCGAGCCAGTCTTTCCCGACCGAATTGCGACGCCTACAGGCTATTTTGCCGCCGGGCGATCCGGATTTTGATCTGCTGAGGGTCACGGCGGGAAGCGGTTTCGGTATGCCGAGCCCGGGGCATACGACGCTAACTCGTACCGGAATTCCGGGGACGCCGTGGATGGTCGACAGCTTCTTTGACATAGAATACCGGCTCGATTTTGTCGGAAAGTCGGGAGGGCCATTCTCAGGAATGTCGGGTTCGACGACGGGGACGATCCGGTGGCATCAGGTCCGAGGGCCGGTCCCACCGACCGAGTGCCAGCCGTTAGACAACGGCGGAGGCACGGCCGATCTGCCGGCGCAGTGCCCGTATAGGGGCTGGCCGTTGTCAGTCATCGAGGGGCTCCCGCCGGGCACTACGCTGCAAAGCGACTCATTCTTTGACGTATTCACGGCCATCAGCCGAACGCCCGGCGGGCCGCTGGGCGGCGAGATCGAGCAGTTTGGCAGCACTCTGACGATGGACATGGGCGGAACGGGTAATCTCAGCGGATTTCACCGGGCAATTCCAATGCAGGTCCAGTGTGAGGTCCATACCGGCCCGCGGACGCCGAGCGATCCGGTGCAGTCATTCCCAACTGATATGTTCCGATGCTTCGGACAGTTGCCGACGGGCGATCCGGATTTTGACCTGCTGCGCATTACGGCAGGAACTGATTTCGGTATGCCGAGCCCCGGCCATACAACGCTGACGCGATTGCCCGGCGGCCATTGGAATGTGGACAGCTTCTTCGACATCACCTATCGGATCGATTTTATCGGCCATCCGGGCGGGCCGGTAGGCGGAATGTCAGGCTCTACGACGGCGACGATCCGCGTGCAGCAGGGGCTGCCGTTTGTCCTGCCGCCACCGGCTGCGGACCTTGTGGTGACAAAGACCGATTCGGCCGATCCTGTGATCGAGGGGAGCCAGTTTACATACACGATCCGCGTGCAGAACAACGGGCCTGATACGGCGACGGACGTGGCCGTGTCCGATCCGCTGCCGCTGCCTCTCTCATTCTTTGATATTACCTACGACCTGAATATCGAGGCCGGCGACCAGACGATCAAGACGATAGCGGGCGTGCCGCTTACCTCGCTGGGCACTATACTCCAGCCGCCGCCGCTGCCGCCGGGGTTCTTCGGGCCCGGGTCGGACCCCTTCAGCGGGCAAGTTTATTTCGGACCGGGGCCGCCCGCCGTGACGACCGATGACGGGAATGGCACCTGCGTCGGGCCCGCGGGCCTTGGCATTGGGCCGTCTGGAAAACACGAGGGCACGACGACGGACGTTCTCTGCGGCCCCGTTTTTCCGCCTGCGGACACGATCGTCCGGCGATCAGGTCATGGACAGATCCCGCTCGTTGGCGGCACTGATGTGATCCCTATCGAACTCGTCGCCCTCCAGTTGCAGAGCGTCCAGCCGATCACGGTCACTTACGGCGGCGGAACAAATCCTGAACCGTGGGATGTCAGGGTCGAGTTGCAGCCGGTGCCGCAGCCGATCGGCTCGATGACTCTAAACCGAACGGTCCCAAATGGCGGCACATTTTCCTCTACGCTTCCGGTGCTGCCAAAATTCATATTTACGAGGACAGCACCGCCCGGTGGCCCGGTGGAATGTCCGATCTCGACGGTCTTTAACCAGTCAGGGACATTCACCTCGCAGGGCTTTACCTGCACCACGCCGCTGCCGGGCCAGAACGGAACGGTTACCTGCACAGGCGGGAGAATACCGGCCGGTGAATACGCTGACATACGAATAACGGTAACGGCCGATCCGGGCTCGGGCGGCACGACGGTGACAAATTCGGCTTCGGCAACAGCGACCGAGTCAGACCCGACGCCTACCAACAATATTGAGGACGAGACCACGGATATCCTGGCTCCGACGCCGACGCCTACTCCGCCAACACCGACGCCGACGCCGACGCCGCCGTGCGAGCCGGGGACGCTGGATCCGTCGTTTGACACGGACGGCAAGGTGACCACGTCCGTGCTGGGCCCTAACGATAGGGCCTTCTCGGTTGCCATCCAGCCGGACGGCAGGATCGTTGCGGCGGGCTACAGCCATAACGGCTCGAACGAGGATTTTGCGGTGGTGCGCTATAACGCCGACGGCTCGCTCGATACTACATTTGACACGGACGGCAAGGTGACCACGCCCGTGCTGAGTTCTACCGATC
>CAZMQR010000266.1:0-3881 GCA_964568325.1 uncultured Chloracidobacterium sp.
CCTGCGTCACGTCGAGCGATGCCTCGTAATCGCCGGTCAGCCTAAAGACATACCCTGTGATCGGCCGCTGATAACGGCGCACAAGCTCCTCAAAGCCATCGGTGCGCCCGGCAATAACGCCGGCGATAAGGTCGCCGTCGGTCAATGCCCGCATGCCTTCGATAGTGATAGCGCCAACCGCCATTTCAGTTGCAGTTTACTACGGTAATTCTAGCGGTATTGTTTCACCACGCCAAATCTGGACAAGAATAGCCCACGAAATACACGAAAGGCACGAAAGCAGGACTTCGACCTTGTTTCGTGCCTTTAGTGTATTTCGTGGGCACAAGCTTACGCGCCCAAAGCCGCGAGCCCGGCCGGTGCGGCGATGTCGTCAAAGCTGAACCCGCCGCCGGGCAAACTCAATCCGACGTCGTCGTGTGACATAACATTGACGTCACGTCCGAGGGCCTCCGAGGCGATCTCCTGCACCTTCGAGGGCAGGACGGACCGGCCGACGACCAACAGACGTTCGAGCATTCCGTCGCCATTTTCGCCGCCAAATCGGTCGTTATAAAACATCACGAGCCGATATATCTCGTCATCGACCTCAGTTGGGGCGCAGGTGACCGAACGAATAACGGCCGGCTCGCTCCCGCGAAAGAGCAGGGCCGTAAAGCCCTCAGGATTTCCGCTGACCAGCAGCGAATCGCCTGGCTGCTGCCGGTCGATCAGCCAATTTGCCTCGCTCACCGTTCGGGGCAGAATGAGCCCTGCCTTCCAGCCGAGCGACTCAAACTGCGATTCGTACTCGTCGATCACCGCGAGTTTTACAGCGGTAACAAAGTAGCGCGAGCGGCCCTCGCGGTCTGCCGAGATCTTCTGCTTGGCGATACGAAGCTCGGCTGCCGGTGCACCAAAACTCTGCTCCGCCTTCCAGTCGATGACCTCTTCAGCCTCGCTGCGGTTTGCAGGTTCCGTTTCGAGAGACAATATCGCGCTCCGAGCGGTGTTGCTCGGCAGCGCAATTGACCAGCGCTTTTGATTGAGCATTCCCGCGGACTCGGCTGCCTCGTGCAGGCACGCGGCAAACGCGCCCTCGTCCGTGATATTGCGGTCCAGAAAACTGGGCTTGATCAGCCCCTCAGGCACCTCGACCGACGCGGCCTGGCGGATCGAATACTGCCGTCGGCGGCCCTCAAGCGCGACGGCCGTCATCAGATCGTGTTCTATGCCGAGTGCGGCATTAGGATAATGTGGCTGCGAGATCGAAGAAAAAATGCTCATCGTCTAATACTCACTATAGGCAACGCCACTGCTGTCTTGCCCCTCGGCCAGGCTTTTTACGTCGATCAGGCCGTCGTCAGCCTCCTCAGATGTCGGGTCCGGGCCCATAACCTCACGCCACTCAGCCTTTTCGAGAATAGGATCGACCGGCGTTTCTCGCAGGTATTTGCCCTGCACGAGTTCGGCGACCGATGGCGGCAATTTGCCCTTGTCCGCCGTAAACTGGTCGATCGCACGGCGCATCTGCCATAGGTTCTCTTTAAGGACCGTCTCACGCGCCTGCTGCACGCTTCGCTGGTAGGTCGGTATAGCGACCGAGAGCAGGATGATGATGATAAACATCGCGATCACCAACTCCAAGAGCGAGAAGCCTCGCTCAGTTTTTCGAGTTCTTGGAGTTCGTAGAGTGCTGAGAGCCGCACCTACTCTATGAACTCCAAAAACTCTACGGACTCTGTGGACTCTTTTACCAGTCACTATACTTCTCCCCATTCAGGGCCTCTTCCTCTGACGCCGACCTTACGTCGAAGACATTGATCTCATCCCAATTTTCCGAATCCGCATCCTGATACGACGAGCGCATCTTCCAGTCCTTTTCGCCCGTCATCGGATCGACCGGTATCTCGCGAAGATAGACCTTGATGATCTCTTTTTGCTCGTTGATCTCGGTCGCCTGCGGCGAGCCGTCATGGAGGCCGCTGCCGGCCCGCAGGTTAATGCCGCGCGGTTTGACGCGAACGCCCTCGGCCAGCATCTCGAGCGTTGGCGGATATCGGTCGATATTGTCCGTCTCAAAGATCTTGCAGTCGTCAATGATCACGCGGCTGCGCGGATCGACAGGCACATTTTGCGGCTGGCCCGGTGCCGGTGCCGGATTCGTCGAGGTGATCGCGCCGGCCGGGCATGCCCCGAGCGTATCGCGTTTGAACTCGTCTATCGCATTGCGGATCATCCGCAGCGATTCGCGCAGCTTGAGTTCCCGCTGGCGCTTTACGCTGTTCTGCGCCATCGGCACGGTGCCCATTACTAGAATGGCCAGCACACCGAGCGTGATGACCAGTTCTATCAGGCTGAAACCGCTGTTTTTGCGAACGACCACTAGTTACTGCACCTTGACGGTAAAGTTCTTTCCGTCCGAGCTCAGGAAATTGAGCACCTCGCCGTCAAACGCGATCACCGGCTTGCCGTCCGCGAGCACCTCGACCTCGATCACGGCGAGCGTTCCGGACGCGGCGACCTCGCTGCCGTCTTTCGTTGTCAGCGAAACGTACATCTTGCCGTTCTGGTTGAGGAACGGAGTTGCGATCGTTCCCGCCAGCTTGCCGCCAAAGGCGTCGCCAAAGAACACGTTCCTGACCGCGAGTTTCTTCTCGTCAAATTTCAGCCCGATCACGCCGGAGCTAAACGCACCCGTGCCGTCGATCACGACGGGGACTTTGAGCAGATTGCCGGCCTTCATCTCGGGCAGTTCCGCACCGAAGCTGACGGCGACAGACCGCTTCGGCTCGGACGCCGTCTCGGCCGGCACCGCTATTGCCGTATCCGTCGGCTCGGTCTTCTCGACCGTGTCCGAGGTCTGCTTGAGCTGCAGCGTCTTGATCGAATTGTCGATCGGCTTCAGTTTGACAACGGCGAGATCGCTG
The DNA here is from genome assembly GCA_964568325.1 of uncultured Chloracidobacterium sp. Classification (GTDB taxonomy): domain Bacteria; phylum Acidobacteriota; class Blastocatellia; order Pyrinomonadales; family Pyrinomonadaceae; genus OLB17. Next base: position 2,910 of record CAZMQR010000266.1, read on the forward strand.
CTCTTTGCCGCCACATCAGTCGCAACGGCGGCTGTAGCCGTCGCATCGGGCTTATCGGCCGCAACGGGCGCGTCAGCCTTAACGTATTCCAGCGTCTCCACGGGCCTGTCAGGCAATTGAACGACGGCATTAGCTGAGTTGCGTCGGGCCGCGGCCAGCATCTCGTCTCGCTCTTCCTCGATGATCATCGCCTCAAGCGAGTTATTGGTCGGCACCGCAAGGCTGCCCGTCGGCCGCTCGGTCTCATCATCGGGCAATATCGCAGGTGCTCGGATGACTCGCGGCGTCACGGCGATCACGATATCGACCTGGCGATTGTCACGCGTCGGGGCTGTAAACAAACGTCCGATGATCGGGATCAAGCCGAGCAGCGGCAAGCCCTGCTTGCCCTTTGTCTCGACGCCTTGAGCTACGCTGGCGAGCAGCAGGGTCTTGTTGTTCTGGACTCGGGCTGTGCCCTTGATCGTCCGTTCGGTAAAGGTCGGTGTCAGTGTGCTGGCACCCGCTACGTCCTTAGATTCGATCTCCATCGCAACCTGAACGTCCTGATTTGGGAATACCAAGGGCTTGAACTTAAGCGTCAGGCCGACCTGCTCATAGTTGATCACATTCGATACGATACCGTTGCCATTATTGCCGCCGGCTCCGGTTACGAACTGTGCGCTCTGAACGGGCACGCGTTGTCCGATACGCGCTGACGAATCTTCATTATTGAACGCATGGATCTGCGTCGATGCGATCAACTTAGTATCGTTCTTACTCTGAAAGGCCGAGAGGTTGGCCGCCGGCAGGAGGATCCCCGTCGGTATTGCCAATGGAAGAGTCGTCGCCGTCCCGCCCGTCGCGATAGCACTAAGGACGGACGAACCGAGTCGGATGACACCCTGGCCCGATCCGCCAAGCTGGGTCAACTGGCTCTGGTTGCCGATCTGATTTCCAAATTGAAGAAGGTCCGATTTATTCACCTCATAG
>CAZMQR010000267.1:0-3877 GCA_964568325.1 uncultured Chloracidobacterium sp.
TATAGGTTTGAACAAACGAATGAGTGAGACCGGGAACGGTGATCGTCTGCGAGAGGACGTTGCCGTTGTTCGCGGTCGTGCCGTAAGATGTCGAAGCTGGTGTATTCCGTTGTCGAGACGCTTGATTCCACTTTTGTCAGTTTACCGACCTTAGGAGCCCTTGTGCCGTAAGTGTAGATCACGGTGGGCGAATGCTGATACTGCGAAGGACTCGGCGTCGGGTTTGGTGTCGCGTAGCTTCGCTGCGCTACGCGGTTCAGAGCATCATAGCCATAGCTCGTTGTAATCGAATGTGACATCAATTGCTCAAATCTCGAAATTTCACACCTCTGACCAATCCGCTTTGCGTAGCCTTCACGGATTGTCTTGATTTGGTCGGCAATCTACTGTCTTCGAACAGCACCTTTGCTTTTTCAATGCAAGACACGTTTAGCAAAAACTTAAAATCGTTCGAGTGTCCGTAACCAGTTTTCGAACTATCGAACGTCCCCGCAAAGACCACCGAAAGCGTTCTGCCCCTGGGGCTCTCCTTTCTCAATTTCTTTAACAATTTTTTGTCAGAGCAAGTTTCATCGAGATTGTCGAATCCAACCCAAGTTCGCTTCGCTAGGTCAAAGCATGAGGCGCAATAAAGTTCTGACCATTCATAGCCGAACCGGTACGTTGCTTCAACCCGGACTTTTCTACCATCGTAAGCAGTCGGGTTCTTGATAAGTTCGCAATAATCAACCTTCATATAGGTCTCGGAGAAAACCACATGCTCTTGCGCCAGACAAACCGAAAGAACCAAAGAAACGATCAAGCTGATTCTTGCAATTATTCCTTTCATGGCCCCGGATTAAACTCCTCACTATATTTCTTGCCTGTATTCGTTGCCGGATCGTAACCATAGTAGTTGGAGATTAGCCTGTCTATACCTTTTGATCGCTTGTCGGCAACTTCAGCACCCTTCCATCCTTTGTTCCAAACAAGGTATTTCGCTTCGAATCCCTTTAGGGCATAGCTCTGGCTAAGTCCTTGTGCAACAAAGGAGGTTATTTCGTAGGCCCTTCTTTCGCGGTCATACTGTGTTAGATCGGTTTCTCCGTTTGCGAAACGATAGGAGAGAAATTGATCTGCGTCATAAACGTGCTGTCCTTCATGTGCTATATCAATTGCAAGTCCCTTTGCTTTCGCATTTTCTCGGAAACTTACCAGGATGCTCCCGTCGTCGCGTAACTCGGTTGAGGCCCCTATTCCGGTTCCAAGTTTTGATTTAACCGCAACAAAAACGCCGTTGTGGTCATTTTCATCTCCATAAGAACCCACCGAGCTTAGGATTCGTGTTCTTTGTTCCTCAGTGAGATTCGGATTGCTTGCAGCTTGTATCGCCTGACCTCTTGCAGCCCTAAATTTATTTCTGAAATCCAGCGCTTTTCTCGCTACCTTTCGTTCCTTTTTACGGCGGGTTTTATCAGTTGATCGAGCTTGCAGTTCTTCATCCGTTGCGCTACCTCCGGCAGTTTCGTCCCACTCAAATAAACCTAATGGGTCTGAATATCTTAATGGGTTTCCTAATACATAAGCGTATCGATTCCAAGTTTGAGTATTTTCGACTCGTCCGCTAGATAAAAGAGTATCAGGAGAGGTAAATCTTCCGTGGCTTCCGTTGTAATATCGATTTATCGCATAGTCTAGATCTGACTCATAGTCCCGTTCATAACCGGTGAATTGCTTCCGTATCGAGTCCGGGGTATATTCGCCGTGAGACGCGCGCTGGGAAGTGATGATCTCTTCACCGAAAGGATGATAATCGTGACGGGCACTGACTCTGCCGGTGGCATCGGTGTTTATGCGTGGTGAGCCGAGGTGGTCGGTGGTTAGGTATGCGACTTTTGCATCTTCGGCTGATTCGACATTCGTCGAATACTCAGCCACCAATTTACCTGCCGCGTCGTAAACGAACACGGTGACTTCGCCTGTTGCCGGTACGATCTTCTTTACTCTTTTGCCATCGCCGTCATACCAGTATTGGCCTAGCGTGACGCTGGATGAGTTTTTGACTTCGAGCTGTTTGTTTTCTGCATCGTAGGCAAAAGTTTGGTAGCCGCCGTCCCGCGTCGTGTTGCCCGCCGCGTCGTAGAGCCAGCCCGCAGATGTCAAGCGATTGTTCGACGTGCTGACCGTCGGATTACAGACGGCCTCGGTGCAGCTGGGATTGGGAAAGGTGGTGCTGCCGCCCGTTAAGTCAAACCGTCGATTGCCGTATCGGTCAAAGGTATAGGTCTGTTTCCATGTTTGGACCTGCGAACCGCCGTCTGGTGTGACCATCTCGGTTGCGTCTTTCAGCCGATTCAGCGAATCGTAATTGTAGCCCTGAACGGCAACAAATCCGGTGTTCTGCCCGACCGTCGGAACGGTGATCGTCTGGCTCAGGACATTTCCGTGATAGTTCGTCACCCCATATCCGTAACTGTTGCCCGCGCGCAATGCGCGTTAGGGATTTGAACAACCTGTTAGAAGCCAAAAATAACCTCTGCCCCGACTTGGACTAAAGTCGATTCGAAAAGGTAGAACTGTACCTGAACATTGATTTTTGACCTTCTTTGCCTGCTTCCGATTCAACGGATCGCCAACATCAATCGCCCACTCATTATCAAAATATGCCCGATTCACGTCGGCGAGAATAAACTCAAATTCATTGAACGAGATTCGTGCATCAAAATCGCCTAGGCCGGCAAGTCTGGCCGGAATTACAACCCTTCCTTGGGTAACCTCCAAGGATTGCAATACTTCCTTCGATGCTTTCGACAGGATATCAATTTTCGCTTTCTCGACAGCGAGCGGCTTTCCTCCGTGCCTAAAGACCAAGGTAAGGTTCTCGCATTGCGCCTGAAGGTCTATCGAGAACGCGAAGAGTCCCGCCGTGGCTACAAGAATTCCATTTCTGAATGTTCGTTTCATTGTCTTTTCCGCCCAGCATTGATAAAGCCTTTGAGAGACATCGCTCCGATTATTCCGTTCCCATTGTAGAAGTTTACTTTTTGTCCGCCAGGGTTGGCCCTCGACTGTCCCATATAGCTGATCGTGGAACTGCCGGCGCCCACTTGAATATGGTAGCCAAGGCGGGTTGGAGTATTGGCCGCATTGGTTTTATCCTCAGGTGACGGTTGTTGATTGAAACCCTTTACGATGCCCGAAGCTGCCCCGGTCGCGACTGTTTTGGTGCCGGCCGGATGGACATGATAGGTAGTTTCCAAAAGCGAACTTGATGCACTCTTCATTTGGTCAGGGTTAGCTGCCTTGGACTTATCGATTGAAGCTCCTCCGCCTTCGCCCGGCGTCCCGACTGGTCCCGGTAAAGCTGGCAGAACGAGTTGACCATCCTGCGTCTTGATCACCTGTCCGCCGGTTTCCCGGAACCCACCGAGATCCTTGGCTTGCTTAACCGCATCTACTCCGATTGTGGTTCGCGCGTTTTCGTCAGGTAGTTCCAATTCCGAGCTAATTGCCGGGTGTAAAGTCGGCTGTTTTGCTTTCTCATTCTTCCGAATAGTTTCTTGCTCCGTCTCGCTCACGACGAAATAAAGTTTCGTGTCCTTGTCGCCATCGGTTCCGATTCTGTTGCCGTTTTCGTCTACATAATCTCCGGGAGCCATTCCGGTCGGGTCAGTAAATTTGTGCGGATTATTGTAAGCATAAGGATATCGATTCCAGCTTTGTGGTCGCGCCGGATTGGCACTCGCGTCTAAAGGATCCGTCGAGCTAAATCGTCCCAATGAACTTCCGAAATACCGAGCCTGCGCAAAATCCAATCCACTTTCACCATCACGCTCATAGCCGGTAAACTGCGTCCTCACTGAGTCCGGCGTGTATTCGGCGTGGGAGGTGCGTTGGG
>CAZMQR010000268.1:0-3856 GCA_964568325.1 uncultured Chloracidobacterium sp.
GCAACTCCTGGATATCGCGAAGGTCGGCGCCTTGGTCGAGGAGGTGCGTGGCAAATGTGTGTCTTAACGAATGCGGCGAGATGTCGTGGATGTCGGCGCAGAGCTTAATGTATTTGTCGATCATTCGGCCGACGGAGCGCGTCGTCAGACGGCCACCTCGGCGATGCAAAAACAATGCGTTCGTTCGCTCGGCCTCGGGCGTGCCGGCGAGGAATGAGCCGCGCGTCTCTTCGAGATAGTGCATCACGGCCTGTGCGGCAGGCTCGCCGAATGGCACGATCCTCTGTTTCTTTCGTTTACCGGTGACGCGGACCATCCGTTCGCGAAAATCCACGTCGCCGAGGTCGATATTCACCAGTTCGCCCACGCGAATGCCGGTCGCGTATAAAAACTCAAGTATCGCCCTGTCACGGCGGCCGAGATCGGTCTGTATATCGGGCGTCTCGATAAACCGCACGGCGTCCTCCATCGACAGGTGGTTGGGCAGCTTTCGCTCGATCTTTGGCGTGGCGACGAGCTTTGCGGGATTCGATTCGAGCTTGCCCTCGCGAACGAGGAACTGGAAAAACGTTCTCAATGAAGCCAGCTTTCTCGCCACCGACGTTTTCTTATTACGCCCGTGCAGCCCCGCCATCCATTCGCGTATCGTCAGCCGGTCGATCTCGCCGACAGGCACGTCGTCACGTTTCTCGACATTAAATAGAAACTCCTGAAACTGCCCCAGGTCCGACGCATAATTCCGCAGCGTGTGCGGGCTGAGATTACGCTCGTATTTTAGGTGCTGGAGGAACTCCGACACGTCGGACCGCAGGCTGCCAGCCTGCGTGTGTTGATCAGCCATGGTGCCTCGCACAACCGAACTCCCAATCTGCAGGCTCGCCGCATAAGCCGGCTTTTACAGGATTTCTGTGAATGTAATTTACGACGTTGGTATAGTGTGACCCATCGCGAATGAATCGGTCGTAATACTCGATGCTCCAAAAACTGCCGGTTCGGCCAAGCTCACGGTTAGCCTGATTTGCCGTGTAGGACTTGATCGAATGCATAATCTTGGCGAGTGAGTAGCCCTTCAAGATCTTAAGTAACAAATGAACATGATTGGGCATCAAGACCCAGTGAAGAAGCGAGTATTTTTCTCCGTCGAATCGAAGAAGGTTCTCCTCAATGATCGCGGCGACGGCCTGCTTCTCGAGGTATGCCGGGCCGTGTCCGAGATCAAGATACTGCTCCACTTTCCGGTGATACTCGATCTCGGCGATCTGTCCGCGGTTAAGTTGCGTTTTTAGTCTTGTCAGGAAATTCCTCGGCAGGGAATCGGCCAATCGATAAGTAATAAATTGGACGACATCCCTGCCGTCGAGATGGGGCAGGTATCCGCGGGAGCTCCAGTCGGACTCGGGATTCTTTTTTATCCATTCGTTGAGGGATGGCATGTTCAGAACGAAGACACGCAGGCTGGCAGCCTGCGGTCCGACGGGTCACCTCTTCGGGACATAATATCCTTTCCTTGCACGCACGGTGAGTTTCTCTTTACCCTTGACCGTGACCTCGATCGTGCGAAGATCGCCCGGTTTGCCGTTGTCGTCCTCGGGATAATAGCTGAGCACGTACTGCTGTGACAGGTCGGCGGCGATGCGGGCGAAAGCGGCGTTCATTTCATCTTCGTCGATCGGCGAGTACACGGCGCCGCCGGTTTGCTGTGTGATCTCGAGCATTCTGCGTTCGGCGGCAAGCGTGCGGATATTAGCATTGCCGGCGCGAATGCCGGTGCGTTTCATGTTCTCAAAATCCTTGGTGCGCACAACATATACCTGACAATCGTTCACCTGCAGAGCCCGCGTTACATCGTCGAGCGTCGTCTTGAGGTCGCTGTATGTGTCCTCGCCGTCCGAGACGATCACGATCACGCGGCGTCCCTCGGCCGACTTGAGATAGCGGGCGACCTCGATGATCCCGTCGAGCAGGGCCGTCGCTCCTTTGGGCTCAGGGAACATATCTATCGCACGTGTCAGCAGAGAAATGTCGCGCGTCAACGGCTGTTCGAGCCGTGTGTAGTCCGCCACCGAGAACAGCGCCGCCATGTCGCGGTCGGGGCGAATGACGCGTTTGAAAAAGCGTGTCGCCGCCTCCTTTTCAAAATCGCGGGCGAGCAGGACGCTCGACGAATTGTCGAACAGCATCGCCAGCCTGATCGGCGATTCCGAACGGAACATCTCAGCGATCTGCGCCGCCCGCCCGTCGATCTTTAGATCAAAGTCGGTGAGTTTTAGGGCCGTCACAACGCGGCCGCTGTCGTCCGTGACCGAAACAGGTATCGGCACGAGCGCTGCGGCAACCTTGATGACATCGCCATCGTCTGTCTTGTCGGTCGGAGTTTCGGGCGATGGCTTGGCGGTCGGCGTCGGTGAACTAACGACCGACGGGCCGCTGATCGAGCGTGGCGTCGGCGTGGGCGATGGCTTTGACCTGCCAGACTGCGCAGAAGAATTGCCCGCGAAACACGCGAAAGACGCGAAAAGGAGGAACAGGGAACGAGAAATCATTGACCGAACTGTTTGATTACAAAAAGTGCGATAAATATGCCCGCCGCGTCGGACCGCAGGCTGCCAGCCTGCAGTCGTTTTTTTGACTCTGCTTGATAGTGGCCGCTCATCGCGGCTAGACGCAGTGGTCTCCCTCGCAGGTCACACGCAGGCAAGCTGCCTGCGTTCCGACTAGACCACGATCAGCTTCACCGCCGCCAGCACCAGCACTACCGCCAGTACGCGACGCAGCGTCAGCGAGTCAAACTTCTTTGCGCCCAATGTCGAGCCTACGAGGCCGCCCGCCACCGCCGCTCCGACCCAGAACCAGACCTCGTGCGGCAACACGCTGACCTGAGCATAGTTGCCCGCGAGGCCCGAGGCGGAATTTACGAGGATGAACAGGGCCGATACGCCCGCCGCCGTCTTTGTCTCTGACCAATGCATCAACAGCAGCACCGGCGTAAGGAAAATGCCGCCGCCCACGCCGACCAATCCCGACAACAGGCCCATGGCCGCGCCGATCAATAGAGCCACCGCGAGATTCGGCTGCTTGACCTCCTTGTCGTCCGACGCAAATTTCCACGCCAGCCTAAACGCCGCGAACAGCAGCACAAGCCCCAGAACGACTCGATAGGCGTTCGTGGGCAGCTTTAGCATTCCGCCGAGGAACGCAAACGGTATCGATGTCAGAGCAAACGGCCAGAACACGCCCCATTTGAAATGCCCCGCCCGCCAGAACTGAATCGTCCCGATCGACGCCACAAACAGATTCAGCACCAACGCCGTCGGCCGCGTCAGCTCGGGCGTCACGGCAAAGAAAGCCATGACCGCCAAATACCCCGAAGCCCCGCCATGCCCGACCGAAGAATACAGCACGGCAACAATGAAGATGGCCAACACAATCAAGACTAATGTCGCTTCCATTCAACTCACAAGAAATCACTCACGGCGTCGGAACGCGGGCATCTCTGCCCGCCAGTGCGTTCCCTAGCGCCAACCGGCGCTGCCCCACGGCCATTCGCCGGGCGACCGCGTTCCGACGCGTTGATGCGTTTCGGCGTTTGTTGACGCCATTGACGCGATAAAGGAGTCCCAATCGAAGAGAGCCCGCTCGACCTGCACCATATGCCGTTCGCGTTTGTTGCGGTGTTTTTTTCGCAGCTCGACGGGTAATGGTTCCAATAGCCCGAAAGTAATATTCACCGGCTGAAAGTTCTTTGTCTCGACGTTTGATACATAACGGCATAGGGCGCCGATGGCTGATGTTACGGGTGCGGTGACCATCGGCAGGCCGCGCAAAACGCGGACGGCATTGATCCCTGCGAGCCAGC
>CAZMQR010000269.1:0-3788 GCA_964568325.1 uncultured Chloracidobacterium sp.
GACCGGCGACCTGCCTGTCAGAGGAGACTTTGACGGCGACGGGCGCTCCGATGCCGCCGTATTCAGGCCGTCCGACGGTATCTGGTATATCCTGCAAAGCTCGAATGGCCAGCCTCAATATCGAAGCTGGGGATCACCAGGTGACAAATTCGTCCCCGCGGACTACGACGGCGACCACAAGACCGATCCCGCCGTATTCAGAGACGGCACGTGGTACATCCTGCAAAGCTCAAATGGACAGCCGAGCTATGTCAGCTTCGGCACATCGACCGACACGCTCGTCCCCGCCGATTACGACGGAGATGCACGTGCCGATGTCGCGGTTTACCGAAACGGCACATGGTACATAAACCAAACCTCCGGTGGTTTCGCTACATTCAACTTCGGCCTCGGCTCGGACATACCCGTGCCGTCGGCCTTTGTCGGGCCCTAAGCGTGGCCTTTATTCTCCCACTTTTTGGCGAGGACATTGTCCTCGCCTTTTTTGTTCACTGATCGGTGCTAAGGGTATCATCTATTCAGATCATGATCAGCTTGGGGCCGGAAATATGCACGGATCGCGTGGATTCATTCTCCCGCGAATGGCTCGAAACGAACGGCATCGGCGGATACGCATCGTCAACCGTGGCGTGCGCCAACACGCGCCGCTATCACGGCCTGCTCGTCGCCGCGACGCGTCCGCCACTCGGTCGAATGATCCTGCTCTCAAAATTTGAAGAAGCGCTGATTATCGGCGACGCTCGCTTCGAACTCTCATCCAACCGGTATCCTGACACGATCGATCCGACCGGATACCAGTTTCTCACCGGCTTTCGGCTCGATCCATTCCCTGTTTGGACATACAACGTAAATGGCATCAAGCTCGAGCGGGCCGTATTCATGGCCAATGGTGAGAATACGACCGTCTGTCGCTGGTCAATGACAGGCGCGGCCACGAGCGACGTCAGCCTCGAGCTACGGCCGCTGCTTGCGTTCCGCGACCATCATCACCTGCGGCACGAGGATGCTCAATTCGACAGAACATATGAGGCAGAACAAGGCCTCCTGAGGTTCTCGCCACTTGCCGACACGCCAACGCTGCATCTGGCACATAATGCCTCAAAGGTCGAGCCTTCGGGCTACTGGTATCGCGATTTTGAGTACGAGATCGAGAAGGAACGCGGCTTTGACTATCATGAGGACCTTTATCAGCCGTGCGTTCTCACCTTCGACCTATCCGCGACAGCGGTGGTCATTGCTTCGACCGAAACGCCGAATGTCTCTGATCATGAAAGCCTCCGAGCGAGCGAGATTCGACGTCGTGCCCGCCTGGTCGCCGCTTCGGGGGCAAAAGATGATACGGAACGCCAACTCGTTCTTGCCGCCGATCAGTTCATAGTCCGACGCGGGGCAGGCCACACAGTCATCGCAGGCTACCATTGGTTCTCCGACTGGGGCCGCGACACGATGATCGCCCTGCCGGGCCTGACGCTGGCTACGAATCGCCCCGATGTTGCCCGCAGCATACTTCTCGAATTCTCACAGCATATCTCGCAAGGAATGCTTCCAAACCGCTTCCCCGACGCGGGCGAGCAGCCCGAATACAATACCGTCGATGCGACGCTGTGGTTTTTTGAGGCGATCCGAGCCTATGTCGCCGCGACCGGCGATATTGCCTTCGCTCGGGATGAGCTATTCGAGAAGCTTGCCGATATCATCGACTGGCACATTCGCGGAACACGATACGGGATCCGCGTTGGCAATGACGGCCTGCTGGTCGCGGGTGAACCGGGGACACAGCTAACCTGGATGGATGCAAAGATCGGCGACCATGCGATCACTCCGCGTATCGGCAAGCCGGTGGAGATCCAGGCACTATGGTTCAATGCTCTGTGCGTGATGACAGACCTCGGAGAACAGTTCGGCGATGTGGCGAAAGCGCAGGAATATCGCTCGATCGCTACGAGGGCAAAAGTGAGCTTCCGACGCTCTTTTTCGAATGACGAGCAAAACTGCCTCTACGACGTCATCAATGGTGACGAGCGCGATGCATCCGTCCGCCCAAACCAGATCTTTGCCGTCAGCCTTCGGCACACGATGCTTGACGCAGCCACAGCTCGCAAGATCGTGAAAAAAGTCGAGGCTGACCTATTGACGCCTTTTGGCCTTCGGTCGCTGTCACCGAATGACCCGCGATATATCGGCCGCTACGAAGGCCTGCCTGAGATGCGCGATGCGGCGTATCATCAGGGAACCGTTTGGAGTTGGCTGATCGGCCCCTTCGTCGACGCCTACCGCCGAACGCACTCCAGAGACCGGCGGGCCGAACAGCGCATCGCCGAGTTGCTCGCCCCGCTCAAAGATCATCTAGAGCATACAATGCTCGGAAACGTCTCAGAGATATTTGACGGTGACCCACCTCATACGCCACGCGGCGCCGCGGCCCAAGCCTGGAGCACCGCCGAATTGCTCCGCGTCCTATCGCACCGATCGTCGGAGATCATTGCCCGGACACCTCCTGCGGCGCCCGAGCGATGAAATCGAGATCGACGACGTTGTCAGTCAGGGACACGACTTGCGTCCGTGTTACAAAGAGCCAGCGTGGCTGCGTGACCGTGACGAGGTACGTTTCGCCGGTCCGCAATCCATCGAATATGTAATAGCCGAAGCTGCCGGTCTGAAATACACGCGGCTCAGGCAATGAGCTACTCGTGACAGTGACCCTTGCATTGCGAATGGGATGTCCGTCTGCGGTGATCACGCGCCCTGCGATCGAGGCATTCGCAGCCGTCGGCGCCGTGAACTCGATGCCCCAGCCACCCTGGATCACGCCCGAACCGGTGCCTTGTTGTCTGATCTGCAGCGTCCAAATGCCGTTCGGGTTCGTCAGGCCAAAGTTGCCAAAGAGCGTCTGCGTGCCCGTGCCTCCTGAGGCGCTGCCGGGCTCGTTGTAGGGCCCGGGCGGTGCCGGCGGCGGGAAGTTGGCGATAGGCGTCGTCCAAGTCGTCGGTTCGAACTGGCCCGTCGTGAGCGGCCCTCCGTCTGGAAGCACGCCCGGGCCCGCATCGCGGAACGTCACCGTCACCGGCCCTGTTGCCGAGCCGCCACCTGCGTCGGCCATAAGGACCATGTTTCTCACGCCTCCCAGCGGCCCGACGAGCAACACGTCGACGCTGTCGGGACTGGTATGTGAGTAGTCATACAGCGTCACACGCATCGAGCCGATCGCGATCGGTGCCGCAGCGACATTGATGGCCGAGACCGCTTCGAGCGACGGGCCTGAGGCACCGATCGAGATCGGTACGAGATCGCTGTATTGCGTGGCCGTATCGTTGATCGTCAGTACCGCCGTGTTGGGCGTGCCGGCATTGGTGCCTGTCAGCGTCAGGTTCACCGTCTGATTTGGAAGCTCGGTGAATATATCCCCACAAAGCGGCACATTGACAGTCTGCGAGCCGATCGTCGGGCCAAACGTCACTGTCGAATTGACCGCGACATAGTCGACACCGGCCGTGCAGCTTGTTCCGCCGGTCGCGGTTTCATTCGATGTGGCGAAGCTGACTGAACTTGTACCTGTCAGATCGCCGCTACGTATGATCGTTATCACGGCCGTCTGAGATTCGTCCTCGATATACGCCGATGCACTGAACTGTATCACCGGCACAGGCGTCGGCGTTAATGTCGGAACAGGCGTAGGTGTCGGTGTTGGCGTCGGTGTCGGTGTAGGTGTAGGCGTAGGCGTAGGCGTCGGTGTCGGCGTCGGTGTCGGGGTCGGTGTCGGCGTCGGGGTCGGCGTAGGAGTCGGTGTC
>CAZMQR010000270.1:0-3780 GCA_964568325.1 uncultured Chloracidobacterium sp.
GCATCGCCCAAGGAGCGCTGAGCGGGGCCTTGATCTCGGCTGTTGTCGGACATGAATTTGCTGAGCGTAAGATCGTCTATCTTTCACAAACACTTAAGTTCACCGCCCCTGCGTTTCTTGGCGACACGATCACGGCCACCGCGACTGTCTCTAAGATCCGCGAGGAGCGGGGTATCCTCTTTCTCGACACAGTCTGCACAAATCAGAATGGAGACATCACCGTTCGCGGCGAGGCAGCGGTCATGATACTGCCTTGAAAGCCCTTTGTTTCGTGCCTTTCGTGGACTGGTTTTGATAGAATGGCATATCCATGATCGCTGAGAACCTGGCCGGATTTGATCGGATCCCACAGACAATACCTCACTATTGTTTCGAGTCGTTCACTCGCCACAATAAACGCGACGCGCTTGCGTTCAAGATTGACAGCGCGTGGATTTATCTGAACGGCGTTGACGTCGTCGAGCGTGTAAAACGCATCGCCATGGGCCTTGCCGGTTTGGGCGTCAAGGCCGGCGACCGTATCGCGATCATCAGTGAGAATCGGCCCGAATGGTCACTCGTGGATCTTGCCATCCTTAGCCTTAGGGCTGTCAACGTCCCGATCTACACCACTCAGGCTGTCGACCAGATCCGTTTTATTCTCGAAAACTCCGGTGCCCGGATGCTTTTCATCTCGGGCAAAAAGCTCTGGAAGCATGCGGAGCAGGCCCTCGTAAGCGTCGAGTGCCTTGAGCGGCTCATCTTTTTTGACGCGGACGAGAAAGCCACAGACAGCCGGGTCACTACGCTTGCGGATATCGAGGTTGCGGCCGACGAACACCGCAAGGTCGATGCCGACATCGTCGAGCGTTCGCTGGCCGAAATACAAACTGACGACCTCGCCACGATCATCTACACTTCGGGCACGACGGGCGAACCAAAGGGCGTGATGCTCACGCATGACAATTTCGTGTCAAATATCACTGCGATCTCAAAGGGCCTTCCGATAAAGAGCTCAGATCGCAGTCTTGCCGTGTTGCCGCTGTCACACATCTTCGAACGCACCGTCTTTTACGTACTCTGCGCAAACGGCGTCTCAATCAACTACTGTGCTGCGTTTGACCAGCTCGCATCACATCTCGTCGAGGTCAAGCCAACCATCATGACGGCCGTGCCGCGCCTTTTTGAGCAGGTCTATCACAAGATCGTCAAAAAGGGTAAAGCCGCGGGCGGCTGGAAAACACGCCTCTTTGACTGGTCGCTCGGCGTTGGCCAGCAGTATTGGGCTGCAAAAGACAACCGCCTCGGCGTCTCACCCGCGCTCGCGGCCAAGCACGCCCTCGCGAACCGTCTCGTGTTCTCGAAATGGCGGGCGGGCGTTGGCGGTGCGTTGCGCTTTTTCGTTTCGGGCGGTGCACCGCTGAGTAAAAAGCTCAGTTACGCCTTTTGGGCCGCGGGCATCCCGATCCTCCAGGGCTACGGAATGACCGAGGCGTGCATCGTCTGTGCCAATCGACCCGACGATAACAAGGTCGGCTCGATCGGCACGCCGTTTGACGGCATCGAGATGAAGATCGGTCCACAGGAGGAGATACTCATCCGCGGCCGCAATGTGATGACGGGTTACTATCATAACGAAGAAGCGACTATGTCCGCTCTCGACTCCGACGGGTATTACCACACCGGCGACGTTGGTTACGTTGACACGGACGGCCACTTCCACATTACTGACAGGCTGAAGGACCTGTTCAAATTGTCAAACGGCAAATATGTCGCCCCACAGCAGGTCGAGAGCCTGCTCAAGCAAAGCCCGCTCGTCTCACAGGCCGTCGTCGTAGGCAGCGGCCGCAAACAGGTCGGAGCCCTCGTCGTCCCCGATTGGGACTCCCTCAAGGAAGAGCTGAAGGACAGCGCCGACACCTCTCGCCCGCGCGAGGAACTAGCCGCCGACGCGGTTTTCGTCAAACGTGTTCAAGCTGACGCCGTAGCACTTACGAGCGAACTCTCAGATTACGAACGCGTCAAGCGTGTGTTCCTGTTGCCTCGCGAATTTTCCATCGACAAAGGCGAAATGACCCCGACCCTCAAGATCAAACGCAGCGTCATTGACGAAAAATACTCCGACGAGATCGACGACATCTGCGGCAGTTGAATCTCGCCGTGTCGAAGCTTGGTACCACACCCCGCTCCAACGTGGTAAGGTGGTGCTCGTTGTGAACCTTCCGGTTCGCTGTGATACTCGTCACAATTTCACTCAAATTTCTGAAATCCACACTCAATTGAGCTTATTTCTCACTTGCCGGTCGCGGTTTTGGACCGCGGACGGCACTGAGGTTTTGAGATAGGTGTTACCGCCGGCCGCAGGCCGGGGCCGCACGTTTAAGGCAGGCAGCAGACGTCAATTGCCCGACGCTAATGCCAGTGGTGCCTGAACGACCGGCAGAACAGGATCGAAAGTTATGCTAAACCGAGAGTGCCAAGGGCTTCTTGCCCGTTTCTTTTCCCTTTCCCTGGTCATCAGTCTGGGCTTGCTTATCGTCGCGTGTGGGCACTCGACGGCTGCATTCCTCGCCAAGGGCGAAGAGTATCTCGCAAAACGAAAATTCCACGACGCGCTGATGCAGTTTCGCTCGGCAACGGAATCCGATCCGTTCTCGGCGGATGCCCATTGGGGCCTTGCACGGACATACGAGAATCTCGGGCAGTTCAATGAGGTAATGGATGAGCTCCGCAAGGCCGTCGAATTGGACGATAACAATCTCGACGCTAAGGCCAAGCTCGGGAACTATTTTCTTCTCGTCCAGCCGCCGCTCGTGGCGGAGGCTGAGAAACTGCGAAACGAGATACTGGTCGCTAACCCAAAATTCATCGAAGGGCATTTACTGTCAGCATCACTCCTCGCGGCGCAGGGGCGTCCGGACGCTGAGGTCGTCAATGCGGTCAATAAGGCGATCGATATGGATCCGCGACGGATAGAATCCTACATAAGCCTCCAGCGTCTCTATATGACCCGCGAAAAGGCCGATGAGGCCGAGGCCGCGATCAAGCGAGGCATCGCGACAAATCCTGAAGCGACGCTAGGCTACATCGAATACGGGCGCTTTCTTATGTATCTGAGCCGCGACACCGAGGCTGAGGCACAGTTTAATAAGGCGATCTCGCTCGATGAGAAGAACATCGAGGCTCGCGAGGCCGCTGCGGATTTCTACGTCACAAGCAAGCAGATGGACAAGGCCGAGCGAGCCTATTTCGATCTTGTTCAGGTGCAGGAAAACAGCCCCGAAAGCAGGCTCGTGCTGGCAGAGTTCTACGAGACATCGGACCGCGGCGATGAGGCCGTCAATGTGCTCAACGGCATTGTTGCCGACACGCCTGAGTATGTCCGTGCGCGCTACAAGCTAGGGCAGATGTATCTTGACCGGAAAGACGTTCCGCATGTAAATGACCAACTCGACGCACTCCTAAAGATCAATGACGAAGACGCCGAGGCCCTGATGCTGCGTTCTCGCCTGCGAATGCAGGAGAACAAGCCGGATGAGGCAGTCAAGGACCTCGAAGACGTCCTGAAAAAGACCCCGAGCGCTCAGGAGCCGCTCTTCCTGATGACACAGGCAAGGCTCGCCCTTGGCCAGGTCGAGCAGGCAAATGCCTTTATCGGCGACCTCGACCGATATCACCCCGCCTACATCAAAACGGGGTTGCTCAAGATCCAGTCTGCGTTCACCGCAGGCGATACAACTGCGGCGTTGAGGCTGTCGAACGAGCTTATCGATCGTGCGAATGCGGCCATGCCGAATGCAG
>CAZMQR010000271.1:0-3778 GCA_964568325.1 uncultured Chloracidobacterium sp.
CTCAGCCGCCCGATATCACGCTCGACGGATTCTTTGCCGATGGCATTCACCCCAGCGAAAAAGGCTACGCCGACTGGGCCGCCGCCATGATGCGCTACTTCGCACAGAACGCCGAATGGTAAACGCCGCCGAGCTTCGCGACCTCGTTGCAGAGCGGCCCGAATGGCTGCTGATACGCGAGACCGCGGGCACATTCCCTTTGTTGAGCAATGAGATAGAGGTCGTCGAAGCGGATGGCAAGGCACATTTTGGCTTTATCGACGCAGCCGGATTTCACTCGTGGCGGCTGAACGGATTTGAGCTCGACGGTAACGAGCTCGCAGTTGATGTCGCGGGTTCGTTTGCTCGAAACCGCGAGGTGATGCGTCTCGTGCCGCGGGTCGCCGCCGCAGAGATCTCAGCTGAGATCGAACTGGCACGACTTGAAAGGGCCAATGAGATAGGGGGCCTGATCGAGAGCGGCATCGCCGCTGCCAAATTGCGCCGCGTCTCGCTCAATGTCGAAAACGGACGCCTCGCGCAGATAGATTTTGACCTCGACAACACGCCAATGGCAGCTATCGCCGATGTGACGGCAACCCTTACAGCCGAGAGTGTCCTGACGGCTGCGATCACATGGGCGGACAAGCTCTCGCTTCGTAAAAAACGGCCGGTCAACGACCTCTGGATCGTCTGTGAGAAGCGCAGGTCGCGACTCACCCAAAAGCTGCACGCTCTGTTGACTGAACGATGGCAGGCCAAGTTGACGATCCTTGAGATCGACCGGCGAACCGAGCCTGTTCGCATGAACGAACTGCCAAAGCGCCGCATCCGCGACCTTTGGCGTGAAAAGCCGCAAAAACTTACTATGCCTGCCCGGTTCGAGCCGAGTCAGACGTCGGCCCGGATCATCGGCCTCGCGCCCGACGCGATAGATATTGTTTTTGCCCGCAATGGCGAGACGCTGCGTTTTCACGGGCTGCCGTTCGCCCGCGTTCGGGCGATCATGGGCACGGAAAAGGCATGGCTCGGCGTCGGACGCGCGATGCGGCCATTGTCCTATGATAATTGGGCCGAACTTGTTGACCTGGTAAATGAACTGGCGCTCATGCGTTCGTTCGATTCGCCAAACAAGCGGCATGAGTTTTATCGTTCGGCGTCAGAGGCTTGGCTCGAATCGATCCTTCGCCGCAACATCAAACTGCTCGACGCCAATCTGATACTCTCGCCGATCTATAACCAATTTCGCTTCTCAAACGACAAGATCGACCTACTCGCGATGCGCCGCGACGGCCGCCTCGTCATCATCGAGCTAAAGACACAGCCCGACCGCGAGATGGTCTTCCAATCCATTGATTATTGGCGGAAGATCGAACTCCAACGCCGGCGCGGCATCCTGGCCGCCGCCGACCTTTTTGACGGCCGCGAGATCGCCGACAAGCCGACGATAGTCTATCTCGCCGCCCCGGCGTGGAGTTTTCACCGTGATTTTGAATACTTTGCCCAATGCGTGTCGCCCGACATCGAGTTGTGGCGGTTTGACCTGCACGAGCATTGGCGTAAGGCCGTTCGCGTTGTTTCCCGGCAGGACTATTCCGACGTATTAACGAACCGATAACCGACGCCGCGGACGGTTTGGAGAAAGCGTGGATCGGCGGGGTCATCCTCGATATACCGGCGGAGGCGGACGATAAAATTGTCGATGGCCCGCGTATCGGTTTCGACATTTAGCTGCCATACGTCAGCAAGTATCGCCTTGCGCGATACGCTGCGGCCCGCACGCTCGATAAGATAACCGAGCAGGCGTGCCTCCATCAGTGTCAGGCGAACAAGCTCGCCGTCGCGGCGTATCTCAAGCTCGCCAAGATCGATCGTGCGGCCATTGACCTCGATCACCGAGGGCACCTCGGCCTCACGGCGTTCGCGCCTCAGCCATTCGCGCCGGCGGAGCAGCGCCCTCAGCCGCGCGACAAAGACGGCGAGGTCAAAGGGCTTTGCAAGATAATCGTCGGCCCCGGCCTCAAAGCCCTTGAGCACGTCTTCGGGCCGCCCCAACGCCGTGAGCATCAGCACCGGCGTGTGATCGCCGCGCTCGCGCATCGCAGCCGCCACCTCAAAGCCGTCCCTGCGCGGCAGCATCACGTCAAGCACGACCGCGTCAAACTTTTTCTCACCGAGCATATCGAGAGCCGCCTGCCCGTCCGTAGCAAGCTCGGCGGCAAAGCCCTCGGCCTCGAGATTAAAGCGCAATCCCTCGGCCAGATGCTGTTCGTCCTCGACGATAAGTATCTTCATCTCTTTGGTAATGTTACGACGAAGGTGCTCCCTTTGCCCTCGCCGCGGCTCTCCGCCCGCACGCGGCCGCCGTGTTTCGCTATGATCGAACGCACTATCGCGAGGCCGAGGCCCGTGCCCTTTACCGCCGAGCCGCCCGCCGAGGCCGCTCGATAGAATCGCTTGAATACACGCTTCAGATCGCCGCGTGCGAGGCCCAGCCCATTATCGCGGACGTAGATCTCGACGTGACGCAGCGTGACGCGAAGCTTTACCGAGACGCGCGGCGTCCGTGGTGAGTACTTGACGGCATTGTCGAGCAGGTTGGCGAATGCCGTCTGAAGCTCGCCGCGATCGCCCGTGATCGTGATCTCATCTGCGGGCTTTGCAAGCCTCATCGCCGCCTCATCGAGGTGATGCCGAGCCCGCACGATAGCTGTCGTCTCGGCAAGCAGTTCGCCAAGCGCGATCTCTGCCCGATGTAGTTCGCGCTCTTTCTCGCGCGTCCGGCTCGCCTGCAGCACCTGCTCGACCGTCCCCAGCAGACGGTCGCTGTCGGCGAGCATCACGTCGTAGAATTCTCGTTGCTTTTCGGGCTCAACGTCGCGCGATTTGAGCGTTTCAAGATAAAGCCGGATCGATGCGATCGGCGTCTTGAGCTCATGCGTCACGGCGTTGAGAAATGCGTCGTGCCGCTCGTTGCGGCGTATCTCACGCACGAGGAAGATCGTATTCAGGATGAGCCCCGTGATGATGATCGCAAACAGGATCACCCCAAACACGAGCAGCGCGACCTCACGAAGATTCAACAGGATCCATCCGATATTGAGCGCGATGGCAATAGCCGACAGGCAAATGCCCAGGACGAGGAAGAAGATCGCTGTCTTACGCCGACGCACTAGGTCAATTAGAAGTGAAAAGAGCGAAAAGTGAAAAGGTGAAAAAGGAGAAACCCGCAGGCCCTACTTTTTCACCTTTTCACTTTTTCACTTTTCGACTTTCTAAGCCGCTTTCTTCAGTTCCCTGCCGTCCGTCTCGGCTTTCAGGTCGTAGGCGTAAACGTCGCTGATCAGGCCCGCCCTTTCGAGCAGGCGAAGCTGCGCCCAATTCGGGTCAAACTCGGCCCACGTCAGGCCGTGCCGCGCGCTCCGCGGATATGCGTGATGATTATTATGCCAGCCCTCGCCAAAGGTCAGGGCGGCGATCAGGCCGTTGTTTCGCGAGTCATCACGCGTCTCAAACCGACGGCTGCCCCACAGATGCGTGGCCGAATTGACGAGCCATGTGAAATGCCAGCCGACGACCGTTCGCAGGATGACCGCCCACAGGACCATCGTCACGCCGCCGATGGCAAAGAAGACCGCTCCGGCGATGATCGGCGTGACCCAATAGAACTTGTCGATAAATACGATGTATCGATCGCGGATAAGGTCGGGCGAATATTTCTCGATCGCCGACCTCGGCTGCACCTGCGCGGTGCCCTTGAATATCCAGCCGATGTGCGCCCAATATGTGCCGTGCCGCG
>CAZMQR010000272.1:0-3771 GCA_964568325.1 uncultured Chloracidobacterium sp.
TACTAGCCGACACGAATATGGAGAAGTTTTTTAGCGCCGTCCAGAACATGTTCAGGATCCCTGAGTTGAGGAAACGTATCCTCTTCACGCTGGGGATGTTGGCGGTCTATCGTTTTGGTGCTCATGTGACTGCGCCAGGCATCAACAGCGCTCAACTAGAACGGGTTTGGGGTGAGGTGGCAGGCACGCTGCTTGGGGTTCTCGATCTCTTCTCGGGCGGTAATTTTCGCACTATCTCGGTGTTTGCACTTGGTGTGACACCATATATTACAGCGTCGATCATCATGCAGTTGTTACCGGTCCTTTCACCTGCGATGAAGAAGATCCAGGAAGAGGGCGAGGTCGGCAGGCAAAAAATGAATCAGTGGACGCGGTATTCGACCGTGGTCCTGTGCTCCGTGCAGACGTTCTTCGTAGCGACTTGGCTATCGCGCAACAACATCATAGCAGAGACGTGGTGGGCGACCGCTATGGTGGTCATTACGCTGACGACCGGCACCGTTTTTGTCATGTGGCTCGGCGAGCAGATCACCGAACGTGGCGTCGGTAACGGAATTTCGCTGCTCATTTTCGCGGGTATCGTCATCGGTCTGCCGAATGGCATCTCACAGGTGATGGGCCGCGTTGGTGCAGGTGATCCCGTTCAGTCGCTCGGCGTGATCTTTCTCGTGGTAGTTCTGATCGCGTTGATCGCATTGATCGTCTACGTTGAGTCAGCCCGTCGGCATATCGCTATCAGTTATGCGAGTCGGCGCGTTGGCAACCAGACTTTTCGCGGCCAGGAGACGAGTTTACCGCTCAAGATCAATATGGGCGGCGTTATTCCGGTGATCTTTGCATCGTCCGTGCTGGCGATGCCGCAGACGCTGTTCTCGGCGTTTCCGCCGGATCCGGCCGAACCAAATTCGACGTGGTCAAAGGTGTTCGCGTTCTTTCAGCAGTTTCACGGCGGCGATCCGTACTACGAATTGGTCTTTTTGTCGCTGATCGTGATCTTCACGTTCTTTTACATAACGATCATCTTCAATACCGACGAGGTTGCGGACAATCTGCGTAAGCACGGCGGCTTTATCGCGGGCATCCGTCCCGGTGCACCAACGGCAGATTATCTGAACCAGATCCTGACCCGGCTGACCACGGTCGGGGCGCTGTATCTGGCTTTCGTTGCGTTTGTGCCGCAGTTGTTGTTGAGCGGTTTTAAGGTTGCTCGGCTGCCGTTCATCGGGACGTCGCTCGACACGTTTATGGGCGGCACGCCGGGATTGAATTGGATACCGACGGGTCTTGGGTATCAGTTCTTTTTTGGCGGAACGAGCTTGCTGATCCTCGTCGGTGTTGCGATGGATACCGTGGCACAGATCGAGGCACAGCTTGTGATGCGCAATTATGAGGGATTCCTCGGCTCGGGATCCAGGCTTCGCGGGCGCAGAGCTTAGCGAATTACGAAGTACAGATTACGAATTGCGAACACCGTAAAATGGTAATTCGTAATTCGTAATTGTTTATATGGATAAGATCATTGTGTTGATCGGTGCACCCGGGGCTGGTAAGGGAACGCAGGCGAGACTACTCGACGAAAGACTTGGGATCCCGCAGATCTCAACGGGCGACATGTTTCGCGAGATGAAAAACGCCGACACCCCGCTGGCCCGTGAGGTCCAGGCAATAATGGCATCTGGCAAGCTGATCTCGGATGACATCACGTACAAGATAGTCCGTGAGCGAACATCAAGGTCCGACACACGGGGCACCTATGTGCTCGACGGCTATCCGCGGACTGCTGTTCAGGCCGAGCAGCTTGAGGAACTTGCGAATGACCAAGGGAAGGATATCCTGGCCATCGAGATCGATGTGCCAAAGGATGAATTGCTTCGACGTCTAACGGGTCGTCGAAGCTGCTCGGTTTGCGGCGAGATCTACAATATTTACTCCCGGCCGCCGAAGGTCGAAGGTGTCTGCGATGAACATCCGGATGCCAAGCTCGAACACAGGGCGGATGATAACGAGGAGAGCGTGAGCACACGTCTTGACACCTACACCGCCAACACGCAGCCGTTGATTGACTACTACGACAGTTCCGGCCGTCTCGAGAAGGTCGAGGGCACCGGTGATGTCGAAGAGATATACGGGCGGCTCGAAAAGATTGTCCGGCCATAACTCCAGTGATCATCGCCAAATCCGCCAAAGACCTTGATAAAATGCGTGCCGTGGGCGAACTCATCGCCGAGGTGCGTGAGGTGCTCCGCGGCATGGTCGAGCCAGGTATTTCGACTATGGAGTTGAACAATGCCGCGGACCGCATGATACGCGACGCCGGGGCGATACCGACATTTATCGGCTACCATGGATTTCCATACGCGATCTGCTCGTCGGTCAATAATGAGATCGTGCATGGTTTTTCAAAGCCTGAACCCCTCGCGGATGGCGACATCGTCTCGCTTGACATGGCCGCAACCTATCAGGGCTTTGTCGGCGATACAGCGGTGACGGTACCGGTCGGCGAGATCAGCGAAGAGTTGAAGCAGTTGATTTGCGTAACGGAAGAATGCCTTGAATTTGGTATTGATGCCTCGCGGGTCGGCAATCGTGTTGGCGATATCGGATGGGCGGTGCAGCAGCATGCTGAGAAGTATGGCTACGGTATCGTGCGAGATTACACGGGCCATGGGATCGGGCGGCACATGCACGAATCGCCGCAGATCCCGAATTATGGGCGGCAGGGGACGAAAGAGAAGATCCGGGCGGGATACTGTTTTGCGATCGAACCGATGCTCAATCTCGGCACGCACGAGACACGGACACTAGGCGATAAATGGACGGTTGTTACGCTTGACGGCAAGCCATCGGCCCACGCGGAACATACCCTCGCGGTTACGGCCGACGGGCCCGAAGTCTTAACGCTGACAAGAGAACAGAAGCGGCTTCGCTCAAGTTTGAAACGTGAAATTGTCACAGCGCAACTTGAAAGTTTAGGGTAAGGAAGCTAAAATTAATAGTTTGCCCAACCATTCAGCAGGTTGGCTTAGTCGATATGTCTAAGGAAGAGGCGATCGAGGTCATGGCGACCGTGCTGGAGACACTGCCAAATGCAATGTTCAAGGTTGCCGTCGATGATAACAATCACGAGGTCCTCGCTCATGTCTCGGGAAAGATGCGTAAGTATTTTATTCGCATCCTGCCGGGCGACAAGGTGCTTGTCGAGCTTTCTCCTTATGACCTGAAACGCGGACGGATAACGTACCGCTATAAATAAGAGGCGAACAATGAAAGTAAGGCCTTCGGTAAAGAAAATGTGTGATAAGTGCAAGGTGATCCACCGGAAAGGCGTGGTGCGCGTCATTTGCGAGAACCCCAAGCACAAACAACGACAGGGATAACGAATTATGGCTCGTATAGCAGGAGTTGACCTACCGCCCAACAAACGGGCTCAGATCGGCATGACCTATATCTACGGTATAGGTAAGTCGCGTGCGACTGACATCCTCGGCAAGGTTGGCGTGGATATCCACACGAAGATCAAGGACATCAGCGAGGACGATCTCAATAAGATCCGTGCTTTGCTTGACACCGAAGGTGAGATCGAGGGCGATCTCCGCAAACGTGTCCAGATGGATATTAAGCGGTTGATGGATATCGGCTGCTATCGCGGCCTTCGGCACCGCCGGAGTCTGCCGGTCCGCGGTCAGAGGACGCATACGAACGCCCGCACCCGTAAAGGGCCGCGCAAGGCCGCCGTTGCCAAGAAGAAGGCTCCGGGCAAGAAGTAATCAC
>CAZMQR010000273.1:0-3740 GCA_964568325.1 uncultured Chloracidobacterium sp.
GAGGCGCTCGACCTGCTGGAGCAAGGAGTAGGCGTCGACGAAATCCTCGCTCGATCCGTCGAGGATGGGAACCTCGATATTGTCGATGTCGATAAAACAATTGTCGATACCGGTGCCGCGGAGTGCTGATAGCAGATGCTCGCACGTCGAGAGGACGACACCCCGTCGCATCAGTGTGGTCGCATACGCACAATGAGAGATGTATTCGACAGAGGCGGGTATCTCAAAGTCATCCAAGTCCGTCCTAACAAAAATGTAACCGGTATTCTCGGGCGCCGGCCTCAGCCTTAGGCTGACATCGACGCCGGTGTGGAGGCCAATGCCCGAAACGCTGATCGACGTGGAAAGAGTTGTTTGCTTTGGCATTGCGGTTACGGGTATCAATTCGTGTGCCAATGAGCTGAATGCAGGAAAATGCGTCCGGAGCGGTCCGAAGACCGACGACTTTGTGGCGCTTTGGCGACAAACTGTGGCTTCATTTACTATTGCGTATTAACCATTTACAATTTATTGCAAGTTATGCCCATTGAGACCGCCGGCCAGAAGGCCGCAAAGATCAGTAAGATCCGTATCGAGAACGCGGCAACGTTTCCGCTGCCGAAAGACTATGAGGCGAGCATCGAGAAGGTCCTAGATTTCTTGCCGATAGAACAGATCCGCGGCGTCGAGCGGATAAAGCTTGTCGATTACATCAACGACCCGCGGCTGAAGAACCTCGACGTTCCGATCAAGGGCGACCTGCCCGGCTTGTATCATCCACGAATTCAGAGCAGCGCGCCGTGGTTTGAGATGTCGATGGGAGCACTGCTGCAGCCGACCGAAGGCTTCTTTAAGCGGTTCATGGCGAAGAGTTCGTTCAAGGGCAACCTCGCCGGCCTCATCTTCTCACTAGCCGGCCAGCATTACTATCTGACGCTCCGCCACTCGGTCAAAAAAGGCAGCCTCGAACCGCAGATCCGCCAATACGCCGAGAAGAACCTAAAAGCCTGGAGTGAGAAGGAGGCTGAAGGAAGCTGGCGGGCAAGGTTATTCAAACCATTTAGGCCGATATTGGAACGCTGGGCAAAATGGCTGAATAAGAAGGCGGCCGATGCTAAGAAATAGTCAGTACCACCTGCGGTAGCGGGTGGTTGAACCCAACTAGACTCACCTTATGAACTACTGGATGGTTAAACAAGAGCCTACAGCGTACTCGTGGGCCGATTTTGTGAAAGAGGGAAAGACCGACTGGACCGGCGTCCGTAATTTTAAGGCAAGAAACTTCTTGCGCGATATGAAGAAGGGCGACAAAGTATACTTTTATCATTCTGTCATAGGCAAAGAGGTCGTCGGGATCGCAGAGGTAACAAAGGAAGCGTTTCCCGATCCGACCGACACGGCCTGGCACGCGGTCGAACTTACGCCCTACAAACCGCTGAAGAAACCGGTGACGCTCGAAGCGATCAAGGCCAACAAAGCCCTCGCAAACATCTACCTCGTCCGCCAGCCCCGATTCAGCGTAATGCCGCTGACCAAGGACGAATTCGAAGAGATCTTGAGTATGTCGAAATAGTCGGCACGCAGGCTGGCCACCTATGCTGAAACAAGCGGTTGAACATTATCATGAACTGCTCGGCGATACTGAGCTAGCCGCGGCTTCGCTGCAAATGCTCGATGCTGAGCTTGACCGGACGAAGTTGATCTTTGGCGGGCGGCGGTTGGCGCCGTATCTAAGGCCCCATTTTGTTTCTCGCAGAGATTGGGACCGCGTGGCCAAGACGTGTGAGACCGTCTTTGGTGCTCTGCAAAAGGTCAAGGATGCCGCCATTGATGATGACGCTTTACTTGATGAATTAGGCGTCACGGCTATTGAGCGCGATCTGGTCAAGATCGATCCTGGCTACGCGCACGTCTCGCCAACGTCACGACTCGACTCTTTCCTGACGGATGATGCCTACAGCTACGTTGAATTGAACGGCGAATCGCCCGCTGGCATTGCCTATGCCGACTCGGCGAGCGAGATCTTTAGATCACTGCCGGTAATGCAGCGTTTTGGCGAGCGATATGAATTTTCCGGACATGATGGGCGGCCAAAGATGCTGGACGTTCTGCTGGCATGCTACGAAGAGTTTCTCGGCCGTGCCGCTGAGCGGGCGCCGACCATAGCTATAGTGGATCTCAAGGGCTTGCCGACGCAGAAGGAGTTTGAACTCTTTGCAGAGTATTTCCAATCGCAAGGCTATCCGTCGGTCATTTGTTCGCCCGATGAACTCGAGTATGACGGCACGTGGCTGACTCACGATGGCCGTGTGGTCGATATCGTTTACAAGCGCCTGCTCGTCAACGAATATCTTCCGATCATGGACGCTCACCCTGCATTATTGAACGCCTGCCGGTCGGGCGATGTCTGTATGGTCAATAGTTTTCGCAGCAAGCTTGTGCACAAGAAAGCGATCTTTGCTGTGCTGACAAATGAGCGGTACTCGCACCTATTCGACGCCTCAGAACTTGCTGTGGTAAATGCTCACGTGCCTTGGACAAGGGTCTTTCGTGAAGAGAAGACCGTGCGTAACGGCAATGCGATCGACCTTGTCGAGTGGACACGTGCGAACAACGACCGTCTCGTCCTGAAACCAAACGACGATTACGGCGGCCACGGCATATATATCGGGTGGAATTCCAGCGAGTCCGAATGGGACAATGCGATCGCCGTGGCTCTCAGCGACGGTGACTACCTCGTGCAGGAGCGCGTTAAGACCGCTAAGGAGATGTTTCCGATGCTTATTGACGGCGGAGGCTGGCAGATGGCCGAGCAGCTTGTTGATCTCGATCCGCTACTGTTTCTTGGCAAGGTCGGGTCGGCGTTCACCAGGCTCTCGTCAAATGAGCTTGCAAATGTCACCGCTGGCGGCGGCATGGTCCCGACGTTTATTCTCGACGAAAAGTGATATGAGATGCGTCGCACTACTTATGTTGCTTGGCTCGGCGGTCCTCGTGCCGGCCGGGATTGAGGCTCGTGACGGACAGTTGTTCACGCTCCTCGAAACGCCATCGGCCCGCGCAATTAGTGAGCGGTCTTCTATAGCCTCAGTCCGAGAGAGCGAGGTGCGAATTGATACGAAGGTGCTGCGAAACGGCGTGAACATCCATCTCGACCTTTTTGATGGGAGGTCATACGTCGCACAACGGCTTGCGGCCGAGGGATTTGAATCCCGGAGCCTTGTCGATCTGACCTGGCGCGGCAAGATAGCGGTCGGCAGCTTCATGGGAGACGTCGTTATTACGCAAAGGGCAGGCGTCTTTGCCGGACTTATCTACACACCCGACGCGGTTTTCGAGATCGTCCCGCGCGGCGACAAACACTTTCTTGTAGAACTCGACCAGTCGCTGTTTCCGCCCTGTGCAGGCAACGTGGAAGGCGGCTCGGCGGGCGACGGGCGACCGACCGGCAACGCTACGGATTCGGGCGACAGGATCGATGTCCTCGTGCTCTACACGGCCGCTGTCCGCACCTCAGCGGGCGGCGACAGCCAGGCTCAGACGATCGCGCAGCAAGCGATCGACGCCACGAATACGGCCTACATCAACAGTAAGATCCGCCAGCGTGTGCGACTGGTCGGTGCGGAATTCACGGAGATGGCCGAAACAGGGACTTTCAACACGGAATTGTCGAATCTGCGTGCAAATGCGCCTGCAAATTTGCGCCGCGATGCCCTTAAGGCTGACCTCGTCGCGATGTTGACCAATTCGACTGCCGCGTG
>CAZMQR010000274.1:0-3718 GCA_964568325.1 uncultured Chloracidobacterium sp.
GATCGAGCCTTTTTATCCGGATCGTATAGCCCAGCGAATACTCGGAATGGGCGACGTCCTGACCCTGATCGAGGAAGTTCAGGGCAAGATCGACGAGAAGGATGCGCAAGAGCAGCTTCTCAAGATGACGCGTAACCAGTTTACGCTAGAGGATTTTCAGAAGCAGTTGGGACAGTTCAAGCAGCTCGGCTCGATGTCGAAGCTGATGAAAATGCTGCCCGACCAAATGACGGGCGGAATACAGATCACGGACGAGCAGTCCGCCGTGGTCGATCATCAAATGAAGAGGACCGAAGCCATTATCGGCTCGATGACACGACAGGAACGTAACGACCACCGCCTGATCGACGCCAGCCGCAAGACGCGGATCGCGGGCGGTTCCGGGTCGACGATCGGTGAAGTAAATCAACTTCTGCGTCAGTATGAGCAGATGAAAAAGATGATGGCCCAGATGAACCGCGGCGGGAGTTTGTTTGGCGGCATGGCCCGCAAGATGGCGGGCGGCCTTGCCGGCGGCCTGGGCGGCATGTTGGGCGGCGGGAATCCGCTTGGGATGCTCGGCGGCGGTTCGGCGATAGATTATTCGGATGATGGGCCAACCAACTCGACGACTGGCATTAAAAAAAAGAAGCGGCACAAAAAGAGGAGATAGAACGTCTTAGCGGTAGTATCATCTGATTTTGAGGTGGTGAAAATGGAGAATTCCTTTCAGGAGACAAAGAAGATACTTGCAGAGCTTTCTCGCTCAATTGACGAGAAGGATATTTCCGTTCTGCGCGCTCGCCGCGAGTGGAGCGGTGCGGATGTTGTCATTACCTCGCAAGTACACGAAAAAGTGGTGGCTGGCGGGTTCTATCCCGACCCCCGAACTGTTGTAACGATTTTTTCGGCCGAGGTGAGTTGGCTTTTTGAACGACTTCGCGATGCGTTTTCCGGGTTACTCGATGGGACCTCCAAGATTGAGTTTTACGGACGGCTAGCGAACGCGGCTACCAACTATCAGAACAAGGTCAACGGCGGCGAGAATGCCAAGGAAATAATGCGCGCAGTTCTCTACGAAGCTGTTTGCATGTTGGAAGAAATGGAAGAAGGAACATTCGAATTCCTTGAGGTGGCTACGGGCAATACGATACTCGCGGATTTAGTAGAAGAATCGGAAAAAAGTGGCTATCTAGGTGTTGAGGCAACGGCGAAGTTCTTTAAGCAGATGGAGGAAAAACACTTGTGAACCTTGAGCTGACTAACGATGCTCGTTCGTTCCTGCAAGATCTTCCTTCAAAGCAATACAAACAGGTCGTAGGCAAGATATTTGAGTTGCAAAGAAATCCATATCCACAGGATGCCAAGCACCTTTCGGGGCTCCAAGGATATAGGCGAATAACATCGGGCGAGTTTAGGATTGTCTATACGGTTATTGGAGAAACTATAAGGATAGCGCTAGTCGGAAAGAGAAATGACGATGAAATCTATCGTATTTTACGACGCAAGAATCTGTAGATAGGAAATTGGAAAGAATATGTTAGCAATCAGTTTGATGAGGATGGGCGCGAAAAAGAGACCCTTTTACCGCGTCGTTGTTAAGGAAAAACGCTCCAAGCGTGACGGTAAGTATCTCGAAAACCTCGGGACCTACGATCCGCTTCAGGATCCGGCCGAGGTCAAGCTCGACCACGATCGTATCCAGTATTGGATTGCTGTTGGGGCCCAGCCAACGGATACCGTGAAGAGCCTGATCAAGAACAACCCGGTGATGAGCGACGAAGAGCGCGAAACAATGCTCGCCGCTCGTGCCGAGAAAAAGGCTGCTGCGGATGCAGGGCGCGCCGCCGCCCGTAAGGCCGAGGCAGAACGCCTTGCAGCCGAGGCAGCAGAGAAGGAGGCTGCTGTTAAGGCCGTTGCTGAGGCAACTGCTGCAGAGGCCCCGGCCGCGGAAGCTCCGGCATCGGAAGAGCCGATCGAGGTTGCTGTGGAAGAGGCTCCGGCATCGGAAGAGCCAGTCGAGGCCGCTGCGGAAGACGCACCCGCGGCTGAGGAGCCGGTTGAGGCTACAGGTGAAGCAGCACCTGCCGCTGAAGTTGAAGCTGCTCCGGCAGATGAGGCTCCTGCCGAGGCTGAAGCCTCGGCCGAGGAGACGCCGGCTGAGGATGCACCTGCCGAAGAAGGTCAGACGCTTAATTCGAGTAGATGAAAGAAGCGGTCGAGAAGATCATTACTTTGCTCGTAAGCGAGCCGGGCGCCGTCGAGGTGGACGAGATCGCGGACGGCAAGACCGTCCGTATCGAGGTCCGCGTCGCCGACAGCGATATGGGCCGGATCATCGGCCGCGAAGGGCGGACCGTAAAGGCGATCAGGAATCTCCTCTTCGCGGCTGGGCAGAAACACGGGAAGCGGTTTCATCTCGACCTGATCGAGGACTGAATTGGAACTCGTTGCCGTCGCCAGGATCGCCAAGCCTCGCGGTATTAAGGGTGAGGCCATTGCCGACCTGCTGACGGATTTTCCTGAGCGGTTCGACGGACTGGAAACGGTGACAGCGGTAATGCCGGACGAGAGTCGGCGGGAATTGACAATTGAAAGGCATTGGTTCCAGTCGGGCCGCATTGTGCTGAAGTTCGTCGGCGTCGATTCGATCGATGAAGCCGAAATGTTAAGGAATGCGGAGATATGCGTTCCCGAGAGCGAGGCGATCGAGCTCGAGGAAGGCGAGTTTTACGACTGGGAACTTGCCGGATGCGTGGTCGAGACAGTCAACGGCGGACCGGTCGGTATGGTTCGTGAGCTAATGCGAACGGGCGGTACGGAGATATTGGTGGTGGATGGGGCTAAGGAATTCCTGATCCCTTTTGCGAAGGCGATCTGTATTGATGTTGATATTGAGCGCAAGAAGATTGTAATCGATCCTCCAGACGGTCTCTTGGAATTTTAAATTTCAAATATGAAATTTGAAATTACAAAATGAAGATCGACGTCCTGACAATTTTTCCGGAGTTTTTCGAGCAGGTGTTCGACTTCGGGATAATCCGTCGGGCAAAGCTCGCGGGGATCGTCGAGATCAATGTCCACGACATACGTTCCTACGCGGTGGACAAACATAAAATGGTCGATGACCGACCATTTGGCGGTGGCGACGGAATGGTGCTGAAGCCCGAACCGATATTTGCCGCGATTGAAAACTTGACAGGGACGAGTGATCGCGATGCTTACCCAAGCGGGACGCGTGTCGTGATGCTCACTCCGCAAGGGAAGCGGTTCGGCCAGCGGATAGCAGCGGAGCTGGCAGATGACATCGAGCACATCGTGTTGATCTGCGGCCGTTACGAGGGCGTGGACGAACGCGTCAACGAGGCGCTCGTCACCGACGAGATATCCATCGGCGACTACGTGCTATCGGGTGGCGAACCGGCGGCCGTGGTCGTTGTCGACAGTATCGTGAGGCTGCTGCCCGAGGCGTTGGGGAGTGACACATCGGCTGAGAATGATTCGTTCTCTGATGGGCTGCTCGATTGCCCGCATTACACGCGGCCGGCGGAATTTAGGGGAATGAATGTTCCCGATGTCTTGTTAAGCGGCAATCATGCCGAGATTGAAAAATGGCGCTTTCGAAAGGCGCTCGAAAAGACTCGGGCCATACGCCCGGATCTAATAAAAGACGAAAATGGTGAATGTGAACAGTAAGACGTTGACCTCTGGCCGAGGATAAAAATGAACAGACTAGACA
>CAZMQR010000275.1:0-3718 GCA_964568325.1 uncultured Chloracidobacterium sp.
TAGAGAAACGACCACACGAGCGGTGCGGTATTCGAATAGGCCGATGCTGATATGCGCGGTGTATTCACCAGAAGTAAGAGTTTCACCCAAGCCGGCTGCGAACGCAATTGCCGTTTTGGCGGCATTGCAATCGGTCGATTATCCTATCCAGAGTGAAGATCTACGACGTAACCGTGACGATAAGCCGCGATACGCCCATTTATCAGGGCGATCCGGGCATTGAGTTTGCGTCCGCGGAGGCGATAGCGCACGGTGATACGGCAAATGTCTCAAAGATCGCATTTGGTGTTCATACCGCGACGCACGTCGATGCGCCGAACCATTTTATCGAGGGCGCACGCCGCGTGCATGAACTTGATCCGGCGAAACTGCTCGGCCCGTGCCGCGTCATTAGCGTCGCGGACGGCGTGACTGCCATCGAACCGGAACATCTCGGAAACATCGATGGAGCCGAGCGGCTGCTGCTAAAGACACATAATTCTGACTTCTGGGCATCGCCTGAGGATGGTTTCAGAAAGGATTTTGCATACCTGACGCCCGACACGGCGCGGATGCTGGTCGAGCATGGCATCGTCCTCATCGGCATTGACTATCTCTCTATCGAGAAAGGCGGCTCGCCGGGTCATCCCGTTCACGTAACGCTGCTGGAGAAGGAGATCATCATTCTCGAGGGCCTCGACCTGCGTGAGGTCAAGCCGGGCGATTACGACCTGATCTGCGCGCCGCTCAAATACGACGGCGCAACGGGCGACGGAGCACCGGCCCGGACGTTCCTGCTAGAGAAATGATCGCCGACCATCCGGCATACCGAGAATGCGTTTACGAGATCGTCCGGGCCATTCCGGCAGGACGCGTGATGACCTACGGCCAGATCGCGTTGATGCTGGGCGAGGGCTACACGCCGCGCACGGTCGGCTATGTAATGCACGGAGCCGGCGACCGCGTGCCGTGGCAGCGTGTGATCAATTCGCAGGGAAAATGCTCGACCGGCCGGCTGACGATCCCGATCAATTTGCAGCAGGAACTGCTTGAGGCCGAAGGAATTAGCTTCAATGCCGCAGGCAAGTGCGACCTGGCGACGTATCAATGGTTTCCTGATGGCTTTGCCGACGAGGACGATACGCAACCCACTTTGCTCGCCTAAACTACCGGCCCCACTTCAGCTTGTTGCGCAAGACGTCGAAATAATTACGGTTTGCCGGCTGGACGAGGTCGAATGTAACCTCGCTCTTGCGGATCACGACCGTGTCACCGGCCTTCATTGCAAAGCCAGTCTGACCGTCGAGCCCGAGGATCACGTCCTCACTGTCGCTCTTGAGGCGGAGCTCGATTTCTGACGTATCAGGAACGACGATCGGACGATTGGTAAGCGTGAACGGGCAGATCGGCGTCAGCACGATCGCATTCATCGACGGATAGATGATGGGCCCGCCGGCCGAAAGGTTATAGGCTGTCGAACCCGTTGGCGTGGCCACGATCAGGCCGTCGGCGCGGAATGAATTTACGTGTAGGCCATTTAGCTTGACCTCGATCTCGATGATGCGGGAAAGGGCAGCTTTATTGATAACAACGTCGTTCAGAACGCGACTCGGGGCCGATGGGCCGCCCGTGTGTTCGACGTCAAGCATTACACGCCGGTCGACCTGATAGTCACCCGCGAGAACCTTCTCAAGCGCAGGCAGCATCTCCTCGATCCTGAAATCGGTCAGGTAGCCTAGGCTGCCGTGATTGATGCCGACCACGGGGATCGACACCTTGCCAATAAAGCGAGATGTAGCAAGCATCGTCCCATCACCGCCGAGGACGACGATCAGATCAGATCCTTCGATGACGGCTCTTCCGGCCGGATCACCTGCCGCGACGGGGCCATTGGGCAGGCCGATACCTCGAGCCGTAAGCCATTCGGACAGGCTGGCGGCCGTGGAGACGGCCTCAGCGTGGTCAGGCTTTACAACGATCGCAACTTTCTGGATCGGACCGGCCATATGCGGCAAACTTCGTGATAATCATCAACGATGCCCTGCGAAACTGCAAGCGTTGCCGGCACATGCGCGTTGGCATTGAACGGCGCTTTTGCTAGAATTGCGGTTTGTCCTTTTAGGCAAGTATCCTTCACTCAAAGGGTTAGGTTTTGTAATGCTAAAGTTTTTCAACCGTCTCGAAAAGACACGCAACTTCGTGCTTCTTATGTTCGCGATCATCATGGTCGTGAGCTTGGTCCTCTTTTATCAGCCGACACAGAACAGTTCGCTGGCAAACCTCTCAAGGAGCGAGGAAACAGCCGCTTCGGTAGCAGGCGAAAAGATCACCGTCGGTGAGATCGCAAGGCAGCAAGAGAACGAAAGTATGTTCATGCGGGGACAAAAGTCGCCCGCCAAGACCATCGTCGATCGATTGGTCAATAGCCGGATACTTCGTGTCGAGGCGGCCCGTCTCGGCCTGACGGCTAGTGACGCCGAGGTTGCCGCAAAGATCCGTGAGACGAACAAGCCTGAAGAGGGCAAACCTTTTGACGAGGCCGTTTACAGGCAAAACGTGACCGAGCAATTCGGCAGCATCTCTGACTACGAAGAAAGTATTCGCGATAACATAAGCATGCAGAAGCTGGAAGCCTTTCTAACGGCCGGCCTTGTGGTGTCGGAGGAGGATCTGCTCGATAATTTCCGGCGTAAGAATACAAAATTTGACCTGAGCTACGTCGCCGTCAACAGTGCCGATCTCGCCAAGAAGATCACACCGACGGAGGCTGAGCTTCGTGAGTATTTTGAAAAGAACAAGGCGACCTACTACGTCAATGTGCCGCAAAAGAAGATCAAGTACATCTTTGTGAATACGGCAAAGATCGGCGAGAAGCTCAGCATTTCTGACGCGGATATCCGCACAGAATATGACAACCTGCCGGCCGACAAGAAGATCGGCGGCGTTCTCGGGCAGGAGATCGTTCTTCGCGTGGCAAAGCCCGAATTCGATTCGCAGGTCCAAACAAAGGCCAGCGAGCTCGTTCAGCAGCTTCGCAAGGACGGGCAGACCGTCAGCGAAGAGGCCTTTGCAACGCTGGCAAAAGGACACTCGGAAAGCCCTGCTACGGCCTCGTCCGGCGGCAAGCTCACCGGGCCGGTCCGCGAGAATGTGAACAAGCCGGACGACCCTTATCAGCGTCTGCTTAAGATGAAGCCCGGCGAGATCACCGAACCTATCAGCTATCAGGGCCGCTATTTTATCCTCCGCCGCGGCGAGGACGTGCCGAAGAGCTTTGAGGTCGCCAAAAAGGAGATCGAGATCAGCCTGCGAAACCGTCGGGCGTACACCGTTGCTGCGGAATTGGCGCAAAAGATCACAGATTCGCTAAAGCAGACCAAGGACGTGCAAAAGACGGCGGCGGAATTTGCCTCTCAGGCAAACATGAGCGTTGCAGAAATGATCAAGGAGACCGCTTTCGTCAAACCCGGCGACGACGTGCCGAATATTGGCGTTTCGCCGCAGTTTGAAGAAGGGATAGCTCCGCTCAACGCCGTCGGCGACGTCGGTGAAAAAACGCCGATCCAGAACGGATTTGCGATACCGATGCTTGCAGAACGCCGCGAACCGCGCGATGCCGAATTTGACGAGGTAAAGGCCCAGATAACAGACGTCGTCAAGCTGGACAAGGCCCGGGCTCAGGTCGAGGAGATCGCAAAGCAGATCGCCGCATCCGCCTCGACTGCAGCCGGCCTCTCCT
>CAZMQR010000276.1:0-3680 GCA_964568325.1 uncultured Chloracidobacterium sp.
AGACGCTATTGGTTCAATCCGGCAAGCCGGTTGGTGTTTTCAAGAGTCATCCGGACGCGCCTCGTGTCCTGCACGCCAATTCCAACATCGTGCCGCATTGGGCGACGCAGGAACAGTTTGACAAATACGAACGCGATGGCCTGATGATGTATGGCCAGATGACGGCAGGATCTTGGATCTACATCGGAACACAAGGCATTCTGCAAGGCACGTATGAGACCTTCGGCTCGCTCGCGCGTCAGCACGGCTGGGGCGACCTTGCGGGCAAACTCGTGCTGACTGCCGGTTTGGGCGAGATGGGCGGAGCTCAGGCTCAGGCGATCACATTCAATGGCGGCGTCGGACTGCTTGTCGACGTGGATCCATGGCGGATCGAGAGGAGGCTGCAACTAAAACAGGTCGATGTCGCGGCAATCGATCTCGGTGACGCGGTCGCACAGGCCCAAGCCGCGGTCGCCGCCAAAGAAGCAAGATCCATCGCACTTCGCGGCAATGCGGCGGAGGTGCATTGGCAGTTGCTCGAACGCGGCATCGTGCCAGATGTCGTCACCGACCAGACAAGCGCCCACGACGTGCTGATGGGCTACATTCCCGTTGGGTACGGCGTGGACGAAGCGGCCGAGTTTCGCAAACGCGATCAGGCCGCTTACGAACAAGCTGCAATGGACTCAATGGCCCGGCACGTCGAAGCGATGCTGGAATTTCAGAAACGAGGCAGCATTGTTTTTGATTACGGCAATAACTTGCGGCAGCGAGCCCTAGACAACGGCGTGGCGAAGGCGTTCGACTATCCCGGCTTTGTTCCGGCGTATATTCGACCGCTGTTTTGCGAAGGCAAAGGGCCGTTTCGCTGGGTCGCCCTGTCAGGCGACAAAATGGACATCTACAAAACCGACGAAGCTATCATGAATCTTTTCCCCGATGACGACCATCTCGCCAAATGGCTCACGATGGCGCAGTCGCAGGTTGAATTCCAGGGCCTGCCGGCGCGAATCTGCTGGCTTGGCTACGGAGCAAGAGCGAAGGCGGGACTCAAATTGAATGAAATGGTCGCGAGCGGCGAGCTAAAAGCACCGATCGTGATCGGTCGCGATCATCTGGATTGCGGGAGCGTTGCATCCCCCAACCGCGAGACCGAAGCGATGCTCGACGGCAGCGACGCGATTGCCGACTGGGTCTATCTCAACGCGATGATCAACGTTGCCGGCGGCGCAACGTGGGTTAGCCTGCATCACGGCGGCGGTGTCGGCATCGGCTACAGCTTGCACGCGGGGCAAGTCATCGTCGCCGACGGCACACCCGAAGCCGCGAAAAGGATCGAGCAAGTTTTGACTACGGATCCGGGCATGGGTATCATCCGTCACGCTGACGCCGGCTACAAGAAAGCGACCGAATTTGCCGACGCAAATAATGTAATACTTCCTATGCGAAAGACACGCCCCTGACGGCGCTAGCTGCAGTATCTTACAGTGATCTGCCGAAAATGATATCCCATGGCAGCAAGAGTAAGGCCGTGAGCAAAGTCGCGCGGATGAAAGCGAACCAACTTATAAAAATACATCCAAAACTGCAGCCGGGCCGTATCCCGGATCCCAAGCGTCATTACGATTCGGTAGAGTGCCCTTAGGTCTTGGGCTAGTGACGACCGCCTCGGTTCGATCCGGTTCTTATGAAACCGAGATAGGCAGTCGAGTGCCCTCGCGTAGTATTCACGGGGCCCGTAGATGTTCTTAAGGACCGCCTGGAAGCCTTCGATAAGGACGTCTCGGTTCATCCTTGGCACGAAATTCAACGAGCAGTCCGTATTGTTTCCCGAGTGGTAACCATTAAGCCTTCCTTCCTTTTCGAGCCGACGCCAAAGCTGCGTGTCGGGCAGGGCCGATAACAGGCCAACCATTGCCAACGGTATTGCACTCTCTCGTATGAACTCCATCTGCCGTTGAAAAATATCCTCTGGATCGTTATCAAAGCCAACGATAAAGCCGGCCATCACCTCCAGTCCATAGCTCTGTATCTTATGGATCGAATCGATGAGTCCTCGACGTGTATTTTGACCCTTCTGAGCTTCCTTCAGGCTCTCCTCAACAGGCGTCTCGACGCCGACGAATACGCGCCGGAACCCGGCGTCCTTCATCTGCTGCAGGAGGGCATCATCTTCCGCCAGGTTTACACTCGCTTCGGTAATGAACGAGAATGGAAACGCGTTGGCCCGCGACCATTCAACCAGTTCTGGCATGAAAAGCCGGACGTTCTTCTTATTCCCGATGAAATTATCGTCAACGATAAAGACAAGGCCGCGCCAGCCCGCATCCTTCAGTCCATCGAGTTCGGCGATCATCTGTTGATTGGTCTTTGTTCGCGGGACGCGACCGTATATCTCGATAATATCGCAAAACTCGCAGTTGAATGGGCAGCCTCTCGAATACTGCAGACTCATCGCGCTGTACTTGGTCATGTCGATGAGGCCAAAATCGGGGTTCGGTGTGCCGTGCAGCGCGGGACGTTCGTCGGCTTTGTAAACTTTTTCGGGAATGCCAAGCTCAAGGTCGCGAAGAAACTCGGGCAAGGTTTCCTCAGCCTCGCCGATGAAGATATGATCAGCATCCGGAAGACTCTCTGAACTGGTCGAAACATACGGTCCACCTACGACGATCCGTTTGCCAAATGAACGGACCCGCCGGACCACACGTTCAAGTGACACATTCTGGACGATCATCGCGCTAAAAAATACGATATCAGCCCACTCAATATCGGCGTCGGCCAACGTGCCGACATTCAAATCGACAAGACGCTTCTCCCATTCACCGGGAAGCATCGCCGAAACGGTCATCAGCCCAAGTGGCGGGAACGCCGCCCTCTTCCCCTCGAATGCGAGAGCATGCTTAAAACTCCAATATGTGTCGGGAAATTCGGGATAGACGAGAAGGACGTTCATAGGCTCACGTTACGCCCATACGATCCCCTGCGCAATGGCTTTTGGGAAGTGTTACAAAACTAATACAGACACCAGCCAGCCTTCCCGGGTTACTCGCGCGGCCTCTCGGGATTGTCCTTTATGTACTGCTCGAAAGTTGCCTTGTCCGGATGAACGGGAACCTTAACGAGAAATGCTTTGTATTCGGCCGAAGCAAGGTGTTTGGCACCGGCAAGGTCGTAGAGACGAGCTTTTAGCAGATGGCATTCAGCCATACCTTGTGGGTCGAGTTCGAGGGCCTTGTCCAGGGCTGCCAGGCCAAGTGTTCCCTGCTTATTCTGCAGGTAAGCCTCGCCTAAAAGCCGATAGATGCGGGCTGAGTTCGGGTCGGTCTTTATCGCTTCCTGAAAGAGGGCGATGGCCGCAAGGTAGTAGTTTTGGACCGCCGCCACGGTGCCAAGGTTAACCAATGCCGGCGTATAGTCGCCGCGAATCTCCAACGCACGGCGAAATGCACTCTCGGCCTCCTTGAGCGAGGGCCGGTCAAGATACAGGGAGCCAAGTTTGGACCAAGCCACAAAATCGTCGCGATCAATGCCGACGATCTCCCTGATCGCAGCGATCGCATCGTCTGCGCGTCCCGCGGCCTCGGCATCGGCCGCTTTACGATAAAGTGGCGTGGTACGTTCATTTGGCGGACGGTAGAACTTAGCCGAAATGACCGATGGAGCCGGCAAAGTCTTAGGCTGAACGATCTCAAGTTCAA
>CAZMQR010000277.1:0-3662 GCA_964568325.1 uncultured Chloracidobacterium sp.
CACGACGCTCAAGCCGCTGCCGACACCGCCGCCGGTCTCGGCCGATGACCAGATGCTCGAAGGCAAGGTGGCCGAGAATATCAAGAAACTCGGCATTGACACCGTAAAGATCGAGGTCAAGGACGGCGAGATCACATTGAGCGGTGACGTCTCTAAAGCCGATCTCGCAAAGGTCATGCAGGCCGCGAATGAGGCCAAGCCGAAGAAGGTCAATAACAAGATCACCGTTAAATAGGCGATCAGAGGAGAAATTATGTCATTACAGGAGAAATATCAAACACTTCTTGAACTCGCCAATTCAAACGGGACGACCTATGAACTGGCCGAGGGCGAGGGCGTCCTGCACATCACCGGCATGGCCCCGAGCGAAGAGGCAAAGCAGCAGATCTGGGACGAGTACGCACGTATCGACCCCGACTATCAGTCGGGTGACCTCGTGCTTAATATCTCCACCGGCGCCGGTGATGCGGGCGGCGGAGGCCATACCTACACGGTCGAGCCGGGTGATAGCCTGAGCAAGATCGGTGAGAAATACGGCATTTCGTGGAATGCCATCTACGAGGCGAATCGCGACATCATCTCGAACCCTGACCTGATCCATCCCGGCCAGGAACTCAAGATACCGGGAGCGTAACTCCTCGATCGGAGCGATGAGGCCCGCTTGCTTAGGCAGGCGGGCTTTTTTTGTGCGCGAGGCGCTGATAGTCTTGTTTCAGTGGCCATCGAAACGGATTTCATTGTGATCGGCAGCGGCGTGGCCGGCCTGAGGGCGTCGATCGAACTTGCCGCAAGCGGTGCTCGCGTCACGGTCCTGACCAAAGATAAAGCGAGCGAATCAAATACAGAATACGCGCAGGGCGGCGTCGCCGTGGTCCTGTCAGACGATGACGATGCCGAACTGCATGAGGAAGATACTCTCGTTGCCGGTGCTGGGCTGTGCGATGAGGCAGCGGTGGAAACACTCGTCACGGAAGGCACGCGCTACATAAAACAATTGATAGATTGGGGCGCCGAATTTGACCGAGAGGCCGGGAAGCTGGTGTTTACGCGCGAAGCCGCTCACTCACGCCGGCGCATACTCCACGCACACGGTGATTCCACAGGGGCCGAGCTTGTCCGGACTCTGATCGCGAGGGCGGCTGCCGAAAAGACGATCACGCTGACGCCATTTGCGAATACCGAGCAACTGCTCGTTGTCGGCGGCCGATGCGCCGGCGTTTCGTATCTCGATCCGATCCTGCGAGCCTCGCGTGAGGTCTTTGCAAGGGCCGTGATCCTCTGCACAGGCGGTGCAGGGCAGCTATATCAGCACACGACGAATCCACCGGTAGCCACCGGCGATGGCATGGCGATGGCATATTTTGCAGGGGCTGAGATGGCGGACATGGAATTCATACAGTTCCACCCTACAGCGCTCAATCTGGAGAATGCTCCCCGATTCCTCCTGAGTGAGGCAATGCGCGGCGAGGGCGGCATTCTCAGGAACAAGTACGGCGAGCGATTCATGCCGGGATACGACGAACGCGCCGAGCTTGCTCCTCGTGATATCGTCTCGCGGTCGATAGTCGCCGAGATGAGACGAACCGGGACGCGGACGGTGTTCCTCGATATGACGGCTATGGATGCCGCTTTCCTAAAGCAGCGATTCCCAAAGATCTACGACACTTGCTCAGCCTACGGACTCGATATCGCAGCGGACCTGCTGCCGGTCTCGCCCGCGTCGCATTACTGCATGGGCGGCGTGCGGACCGACCTGTGGGGACGCTCGACATTGCCGGGGCTATACGCAGCCGGTGAGGTGGCGTGCACGGGCGTTCACGGAGCGAATCGGCTGGCCTCAAACTCGCTGCTCGAGGGGCTCGTCTTTGGAGCACGTGCCGGTGCCGCGGCTGTTGGCGATGGTATGGAGCTTCGAGTTGATCCTTCGGTGCGAAGGCCACAGCCCGACGCTCCGCCGACCTTGGCGACCGCCGTCCGAAAACGCGTCAAGCGGATCATGTGGGAGCGTGTCGGAATACTCCGCGACCGAGACGGGCTGCGGAGGGCACTGCGAGAATTTGAACAGATCGCTGCCGGCAGCCTGAGTACGTCGCCGCGAAACTTCGTAACGCTCGCCACGTTGGTTGCGACTGCCGCACTTTGGCGCGAAGAGTCGCGCGGCGGCCATTACCGCACCGATTTCCCGGAGACCCGCGAAGAGTGGAGCTGCCATTCCGTGCAGCGACAGGGCGAGGCCATCTTCTCGGCCGAAAGGATGGATTTTGACACTGGCCGCTCGGTTTGATTAGAATCATCTCACCGCAGATCGTTAAAAGTTGGTGCCGGTAAGGAGCTATGAAAAGTTCGGCCACAACGCTAAACCTGTCTTCGATGGTCGCCCACCACGCGCGGCTCGCACCGGAGACGGAGGCAGTCGTTTGGGAAGACGTACGCCTCACATATAGCCAACTCGACAAACTCTCAAACCGTGTTGCAAACGCCCTTGTCGGAATGGGGATCGGCTTGGGTGATAAGGTCGCACTTAGCTGTCCGAATCTGCCGTTTTTTCCGATAGTGTATTACGGCATCCTTAAGGCCGGCGCGGCGGTCGTGCCGCTCAGCGTCCTCTTTACCGATCGAGAGATCGAATACCATCTGACTGATTCTGATGCAAAGGCACTATTCGTGTTTGAGGGCACGGCCGACTTGCCGCTGGCTGAGACCGCGAAGAGGGCCTTTGACAGCGCGCCGTCGTGCGAACATCTGATCGTCATGACGAAGGACTTGATGGGGCCGAGCCCGTTTGGCGAACACAAGACGCTGACCGAACTTACATTTGACATGCCCGAGACGTTTGACATCGTTCCTGCCTCGCCGGACGATACGTGCGCGATCCTCTACACCTCGGGCACTACGGGACAGCCGAAGGGTGCGGAACTGACGCACGCAAATCTTTACAGCAATGTCGTAACGACCTTTTTGATCCATCTGCCGGTGCTGGACTTTACCGACGGAGAGCAAAAGACCTGCCTGATCACGCTGCCGCTGTTTCACACGACCGGCCAGACGGTGCAGATGAACACGAACATCTATGCCGGGAACCGTAACGTTCTGCTGCCGCGATTCGATGCCAAGGCAACGCTCGACGCAATGGTCGCCGAGCGCGTAAACTTCTGGGTCGGTGTGCCGACAATGTATTGGGCCCTGCTCAGGTTTGTCCGCGAGACCGGATACGACATCACCCGGGTAAAGGAGACGATGAAGGTCTGCACGTCGGGCGGGGCACCCATGCCGGTCGAGGTGATGCGCGAATTTGGCGAGGTTTTCGGCGTGCGAGTGATGGAAGGCTACGGCTTGAGCGAGACCTCACCGCTCGCTACATTCAATCATTTTG
Organism: uncultured Chloracidobacterium sp.; assembly: GCA_964568325.1. Classification (GTDB taxonomy): domain Bacteria; phylum Acidobacteriota; class Blastocatellia; order Pyrinomonadales; family Pyrinomonadaceae; genus OLB17. The sequence continues at coordinate 3,374 of CAZMQR010000277.1, forward strand.
AGCGTCCGTCAAAGCCGGGCACGGTCGGCCAGCCGATCATGGGCGTCGAGGTCAAGTGCTTTGACGACGACGATAAGGAGGTCGCCGCGGGAGAGCGCGGCGAGGTCGTAATACGCGGGCCGAACGTGATGAAAGGCTATTACAAGCGGCCCGATGCGACCGCCGAGGCGTTCCGCAGCGGCTGGTTCCACACCGGTGACGTGGGCATTATGGACGATGAGGGCTATCTCGCGATCGTTGACCGTAAAAAGGACATGATCCTTCGCGGCGGCTACAATGTCTATCCGCG
>CAZMQR010000278.1:0-3651 GCA_964568325.1 uncultured Chloracidobacterium sp.
CCGGGCAAAAAACCGAGCCGCTCGCCCGCCTCGACCGCCGGACGCGACAGGACGATGCGGCTTACTTCTTTCTTGAAGAGAGCATCGACCGCCATCGCGACAGCCAGAAAGCTCTTTCCCGTGCCCGCTACGCCGATGCCAAAGACGAGATCGTTATTGGCGATGGCGTCGAGGTATTTACGCTGGTTGGCGGTCTTAGGTGCAACGGTCTTTTTGCCCGACGGATTAAATCGCGCCTTTTCAAAGTGATCTTTCAGTGAGTAGGCACGATCGTCGGCGATCTGCTTGAAAGCATCCTTCAACTCCTTGTCCGAAAACGTGCTTCCGTTCTCAAACAGCTCGCCAAACTCGTTGAGTATTTGCTGAACGGTCTTGATGTCTGTCTCATTGCCGTCGATCAGCAGTTCGCTGCCACGCACGCCGATGCTGACGTCGAGAAGCGATTCGAGATATTTGATGTTTTGGTCCTGAACGCCAAACAGCGTATTGAGGCCTTGGGATGGTAGCTCGAGTTTCTTCACTTGTCCTGGATAACGGTGACGCCGGTCGTCGCGCGCCGCAATGCCTCTGCGACCCGTTCGACCAACGGTAGCAAAACGTCCATTCTATTTGATGCCGCGATCAGCAGGATCACAGCAACCGGGTTCTTCTCAAAGTTCTGCTGATGTTGGATATTTTGGTCAAAGGTAAGCATGCACTCGAAGCCATTATCGATCATCAATCGAAGCAATTCGCCATTCTTTTTTCCCGACCAGCCATTCTCTCGAACAGTCGAGCGTCATGCTCAGGAAACGCTTGCTTGAGGTCGCGAGGCAGATTCTCGTCAAGCAATAGTTTCATAGACTGCTTCCAGATTATTCGAGGTGAGTATCTCCTCGGCCATGCCAAGCAGAGCCACCGCCTGATCACGGGAGACGCTTGGGAATTGATCAAGGAATTCGTTCAACGAGATACCTGATTCGAGATGGTCGAACAGGCTTTCGATCGGCACCCGAGTCCCCTTGAACACCGGAGTACCGCCCATGATCTCAGGGTCGATATTGATAACCGACTGGTTCACATGAACAATATACAACAAATGGCTTCGGCGGACGAAACTACAGCCAATGTTACCGAGAGGTTTTGCCTAGACAAATTATCCTGTGCTATTCTCAATCCTTTGTAAATTTGGTGATTTTCTCATCTATTAGAGGAGCATATTGGTTTCATAATGGCTAAGGAGCAAAACGGACAGGTCGGAACGGTCGTTCAGATCATCGGGCCTGTTGTTGACGTAGAGTTTTCGGATTATCTTCCGCCCATCTATCAGGCATTGCGTATTACGAGCGAGGGCTTTGACGTCGAGGAAAAGGTCGATGTCATCGCGGAGGTGCAGCAGCATCTCGGCGAAGGCCGCGTTCGTGCGGTCTCGATGCTGCCGACCGACGGCATGGTCCGCGGGATGAAGGCTCTTGACCTCGGCGGGCCGATCACGGTTCCGGTCGGGGCCCCTACGCTCGGCCGCGTGATGAACGTCGTTGGCGACCCTGTGGATGAACTCGGCCCGTTGGTGTCAGACACGCGGTATCCGATCCATCGACATGCGCCGAGCTTTGACGAGCAATCGACGGAGCTCGAGATGTTTGAGACGGGCATCAAGGTCATCGACCTTGTGCAGCCGTTCCTTCGCGGCGGGAAGATCGGGCTGTTTGGTGGTGCGGGCGTTGGCAAGACCGTGCTCATCATGGAGCTCATTAATAATGTGGCGAAGGGCCGCGAAGGTTTTTCGGTATTCGCCGGCGTCGGTGAACGTACCCGCGAGGGCAACGACCTGCTCCGTGAAATGGTCGAGTCAAAGGTCATTACCTATGGCGACGCGTTCATGAAGGACTTCAAGGAGAATGACGCATTCGATCTTAAGAAGGTCGATAAGGAGGGCATTAAGAACTCCAAAGTGTCGCTCATCTACGGCCAGATGACCGAGCCGCCGGGAGCTCGGCTTCGCGTCGCGTTGTCGGGGCTGACGGTGGCCGAATATTTCCGTGATCAGGGAAATGACGTGTTGTTCTTCGTTGACAACATCTTTAGGTTCACTCAGGCGGGCTCCGAAGTATCGGCACTCCTCGGCCGCATGCCGTCCGCGGTGGGCTATCAGCCAAATCTCGCTACCGAAATGGGCGAGATGCAGGAACGTATCACCTCGACCAAGACAGGCGCCATCACCTCGATCCAGGCGGTATATGTGCCGGCGGACGACTATACCGATCCGGCACCAGCGACAACCTTTGCACACCTCGACGCCGTGACGGCGCTGTCGCGTCAGATCGTAGAGTTGGGTATATATCCAGCGGTCGATCCGCTCGCGTCAAACTCGCGCATCCTTGATCCGCAGATCGTCGGCGATGAGCACTACAATACGGCACAGGAAGTCAAACGCATTCTCCAGCGCTACAAGGACCTGCAGGACATCATCGCGATCCTTGGCCTCGACGAGTTGAGCGAAGACGACAAACTGATCGTGGCCCGGGCGCGTAAGATCCAACGATTCTTCTCACAGCCGTTCACGGTCGGCGAGCAGTTCACCGGCCTCAAAGGCGAGTACGTTAAGGTCGAGGATACGATCAAGGGCTTTAGGGAGATACTCGAAGGCGCGTGCGACGATATGCCTGAGCAGTCATTCTACATGGTCGGCACCATCGAGCAGGCCCGCGAGAAGGCAAAGAAGATGGCCGCTGCGGCGTGACCTTATTCGTGACCTTATTATTATGTTGAAACTTGAGATCGTCACTCCGGAACGCCGCGTGATCGACGCTGAGGTCGATGCTGTCACGGTTCCGACTGCCTCAGGCGAAGTCGGCATACTGTCGAGCCACGCCCCGCTGGTCTCGGCGGTAAAGCCGGGCGTGCTGAGCTATTCGATTAAGGGTGCGTCCGAAAAGATCGCTGTCTCATCGGGCTTTGTCGAGGTCAATGACAACAAGGTCGCGATCCTGGTGGATACGGCCGAGACGGCTGATGAGGTCGATATTGACGGAGCGAGGTCAACGCGGCAGGAGGCGGAAAAGGCCATCTCAGCCGCCGGACAGCTCTCGGCAGAAGAATCACAGGCGATGCGCGAAGCGGTAGTTCATGCCGATGCGCGGATCGCGATAGCGTCGGGAAAATGACGGACGACGGGCAGTGACATTGATACGGGCCGAGCATTGAATAAGCGGATGCCCGGCCTTTTCGATCTGCGACGGCTGTGCGGCCGACGTGAACATTGTGACATTAGGCGAATGATTTTTGTGCAAGTGGCCGCAAATCGGTTGACATCGGTTTGTAATGGTGCTACAAATACGAAAGTTAGCATTCCATTTTTATTACGACGCTACGGCGCGGTGTATTTACATTCGTTTGCCCGGCCGGAGAAAGGTAACTTTCACAGGAGGAGAAAATTTTCATGTCCAGATCAAAGAAATCGTTACGAGCGGTGCTCGTAAGTACGGCATTGGTCGCGGTGGCGGCGATAGTCGCGGCAGCGCCGTGGGGTGGCTGGAGTTTGATGCCGACCGGAGAGGCGGCAGAATCGACGACTACGGCGTCGTCACAGCCGTTGGCACCGATGGTGCTGTTGTATGACAACGGCGGGCTAGCGACGGGCACGACGACGGAGAGCGGCGTGTCGGCACC
>CAZMQR010000279.1:0-3647 GCA_964568325.1 uncultured Chloracidobacterium sp.
GTCAGGAAGACGATCATGACGATCCCGAGGAGCTGCGCCGTTGAGAGCGAAAACGCGTAGCTTGACGAACCGATCCTGACAGGCTCGATCAGATAGCTCGTCTCGGATATCTGAGGGATCAGGATACCGGTGAAGCGGGCAAATGCCACCGAGACGGCAGCGATAGTCGCCGTTCCGATAACGAGAAAGTGTGTCCAACCGTAAAGAAAGCCCCAGAACGGGGCATATGCCTCCTTCAGATAGACATACATTCCGCCGGCCTTTGGCATCATCGCCGCCAATTCGCCGTATGAGAGGGCCGCGCCGACCGTCAGCAGCCCGGTAATGAACCAAACGAACAGCAGCCATGCGGGCGAGCCAACCTGCCGAGCGATATCGGCCGAGACAATAAAAATGCCCGACCCGATCATCGATCCGGCGACGATCATCGTCGCATCGAGCAGCCCAAGGCCGCGCACAAATCCTTCGCGTGTGGTTACTTCCGTTTCCGCAGGGTCAGTTGCCATTAGGTATCACGATCCGAGCTTGTCTGACGCCAGCCTAAGAGGCGTGATCTTGTATTTTTATCGTTGGCGAGATATTCGTAGGTGATATTATACGTTTATTCGCAAGTCTGTCGAGTTAAGAGCAACGATTTAGGCCGACATACAGGATTTTCGACACGGCAGATCACCTTCGTGATTTGATTTGGACAAAATCCCTTTGACTGCGAGCAGAATAGTCCGCACTTCGTTCAAGATGGAAGATCTGCGCGAGAAGCGTATCACCGGAAGCGACCGCCGGATAGCTGCCTGCCTGAAACGCGCTTTGTTTGTTGCTTTGATCGTGTTCGCGACGATCCAAGTTCCTTTCATCTATCGTCGATATAAGTTCAGCCAACTCGCTGAAAACATCTCCCAGTTGAAGCAGGCCCCTGTCGAGCAGGCTTCTCCCGCTGATGGAGCTTTCAGGGAATATAGAGGCGTGGTCCACGTCCACACGAATCTGGGCGGCCACAGTACTGGATCATTCGATGAACTGACAGCAGCAGCCGAAACAAGCAGGCTGGACTTCGTTATCTTGACCGAGCATTGGTCCGACAGGCTCGACACGGCTGCTCATACTTTGAACGGCACCTACGGCACCACGCTTTTTGTTGGCGGGAATGAAATAGATACCGCGAATCCCGGCGACCGTTTGCTGACGATCCCTGGGCCGGGCGATGCCGACCCGCGCCGGCTATCGACAACCGATATTATCGATAGCCTCGATGCTCGTGACGGATTGTCGGTTGTAACTTACCCTGAAAAGTTCAGGTCTTGGCAATCTGACTTTGATAGCATCGAGGTCTTTAATTTGTACACGGTCGCGAAAGACACAAACCCTTTCACTGCCTTTTTCGATATTGTTTGGTCATTTTCATCATATCCAGAATTGGTACTCACGCATTATTTCGTGCGGCCAGCCGGAAATCTGCGAACATTCGATGAGCTGGCAGCAAAACGAAGAATCAGCTTGATCGCCGGAAGCGATGCACACTCGAACATCGGCTTTCATCTTTTAGGGGATGATTCGGGGAATAGATCGATCAACTTCAAGATCGATGATTACGCTACGATTTTCGGTCTCATCCGGCAGCATGTATTACTTCCCTCGAACCGGCCGCTGGATCAGAAGGATATTCTATTGTCATTGAAACAAGGTCATTCATTCATCGGGATCGACGCACTCGCTGATAGCACAGGTTTCCGATTCAGTAGCGGTTCACAGGATGCTGATCCGGTGATCATGGGTGATGAACTAGATGTTGAACTTGCGAGGACGGTCGGCCTCACGTCCCGATCGCCTCATCCGGGGAGGTTCGTGGTCTATAGGAACGGTGAGATCTACCTTCAGAACGACCACACAACGCAAATCTCCTTCTCACCGACTGATCCAGGGGCGTACCGAATCGAAGTATACCTCGATCAGCTCGGCCCACCGTTTGACAAGACGCCATGGATCATCTCTAATCCGATCTTTGTTCGATAAGGGTTTTAGTCAGGCCGTGATTGGCAAACGATTTTGCGGCCCAAATCATCATAAAATGGCACTAGCAGAAAAGACGGATATCGGATCGGTAGCAATGAAGAACCAGTTTAGAAAAGGCATTTTTGTCGGCGGACTTCTCGCAGCGTTAACCATCGGAGCGGCCGCCCAGGTAAAGCGGGCGCCGTTTGACGTGACGAACTATGTGATGGACGTATCGCTCAACCCGGCCGAGCGGAAACTCTCGGCGACGGTCGATGTGGCATTCACACCGCTAGAGGAATCGCGTGCGGTCGCATTTGAGCTAAACGGTTCGCTAAAGGTCGAGTCCGTCACGCGGCAGGACAGAACGATCACGTTGACCCCGGCGGCGACACCGAGCTCGAAAAAGACGACTAAACCTGCTCCGACGCCGGAGATTTCGGTAACATTTGTGCAGGATCAGACCAACAGTTCCGATCTTGGGCCGCACGTGCGGGTTGACCTTGGAACAGACGTTGCGGCGGGAACACCTGTCGTGCTGCGCTTCAAATACAGCGGTATCCTCGATACACCTCAGGGCGGGCCGCTGCTCAGCAAACGGCTGGCATGGGTCGGCGATAGCCTTGGGTATCTGATGTATGCGGCACGCTGGTTCCCGTTTCACGGCTATGCATCCGATACGGCAACGTCGGATATTACGATCTCATTGCCCGCGGGATATCAGGTCACCGGCAATTGCGAACGGATGCAATCCGCCGGCGATGGAAAGGCCCGCTTTACCCAAGCCACTCCGGCCCTGACCGGTAATATCTTCTATAGCCGCAACGCGCCCAAGACGCTCAGGTATGGCGATCAGGAACTCCAATTCTACGCTAAGCCCGGAAATGACGAACGTATCGGGGCCTACGGGGAGACGCTGGGCAAAGCCTTGGCGAATTACGCTCTCCGCTTTGGCCAGCCCGCAAGCGGGAAACGTCTCGTCATCGCTCAGATCGACGACGAAAGCCTGGAGTACTATTCGGCACCGGGAATGATCTTTGTCGGTAACCGGCAGTTTGAGGAAGGTCGTGAGGCAACGCTCGACCGGCTGCAGCGAGAGGCGGCATATCAGTGGTGGGGACTGACGGTCGGGCTCAAGACGTTTGACGACGCCTGGCTCTCGCAGGGGCTCGCCGAGTACTCAGCATATTCGCTTCGCGAGGCAGAGACAGACCCGGCCAAGCTCGATGCCATTCGCCGCGAACTGCTCGAGAGGGCCCTTACCTTCGAGCAGACAGTGTCGATACTGCGTGCTCCCGCCACGCTTGATGACCAGAGTACCGGCTATCAATACATTATGTTTGCGAAGGGAGCATTTGTATTCAAGCTGCTTCGCGATACGCTGGGCCAACAGAAATTCGATCAGTTGCTGCGCACATTCCTGCAGGAGTTTCGCGGTAAGAATGCCTCGATCGACGATTTTGAAAAGCTGACATCGCGCATCGCGGGCCAGCCGATGAGATATTTCTTCGCCCGTTGGGTCGAAGCGACGGGTGTTCCGGAGTTCTCTAGTGATTATCAGATCCTGAGGACACGCGGCGGTAAGTTTGTCGCTCGTGGTACTGTGAAGCAGAATTACGACAATCTGCGGCTTCCTGTTGATGTCCAGCTTAGGTCAG
>CAZMQR010000280.1:0-3644 GCA_964568325.1 uncultured Chloracidobacterium sp.
GTTTGTTTTTGCACAGGACTTTACGGTGTTTGGCGGTTCCCTGTCAGAGACGCACGCCGAAAAGATCTGCAAGGTGATGGACCTCGCGATGAAGGTCGGTGCACCCGTTGTCGGGCTGAACGATTCGGGCGGTGCGAGAATTCAGGAAGGCGTCGTTTCGCTAGGCGGCTACGCGGACATCTTTTTAAGAAACACGCTCGCGAGCGGCGTCGTGCCGCAGATATCGTGCATTCTCGGCCCCTGCGCCGGCGGCGCTGTCTATTCGCCTGCCATTACGGACTTTAACGTGATGGTCAAAGACACGTCGTATATGTTCATCACGGGCCCCGACGTGATCAAGACCGTCACGCACGAGGACGTGACCAAGGACGAGCTCGGCGGCGCTATGACGCACAACGCCAAGTCCGGCGTCGCACACTTTGCGGCGGACAGCGATGAGCACGCATTGCAGATCACGCGGGAATTGCTTTCGTTCATACCTTCGAACAATGTCGATGACCCGCCGTTCGTGGCGACAAGCGATCCTTCGGACCGGGCCGACGAAGCTCTCGATACGATGGTGCCGGAGCACGCCAATCAGCCCTACGACATTCGCGATATCGTTCACGCCGTCGTTGACGACAGTTACTTTTTTGAGGTGCAGGAGCATTACGCGCCGAATATCGTCGTCGGATTTGCACGTCTGGGCGGCAATTCGGTTGGCATCGTGGCGAATCAGCCGGCCTTTCTCGCGGGCGTGCTCGACATCGACGCTTCGGTCAAGGCGGCGCGGTTTGTCAGGTTTTGCGACTGCTTTAATATTCCGTTGATCACGTTTGAGGACGTGCCGGGATTCTTGCCCGGTGTCGGCCAGGAACATCACGGAATCATCCGCCACGGCGCAAAGCTGCTGTTCGCATTCGCAGAGGCGACCGTGCCAAAGATCACCGTCATCACCCGCAAAGCCTACGGCGGCGCGTATTGCGTGATGGCGTCAAAGCACATTCGCACGGACATTAACTTCGCCTATCCGACCGCCGAGATCGCCGTCATGGGCGCCGAGGGGGCCGTCGATGTGCTCTACCGCAAACAGCTCGCCGATACCACGAATCCTGACGAAAACCGCGAACGGATCATCGGTGAATTTAATGAGAAGTTTGCAAATCCATACGTCGCCGCCGAACGCGGCTTTATCGACGAGGTGATCGAGCCAAGGTTTACGCGGCCGAAATTGATAAGGGCGTTATCGCTTTTGAAGAATAAACGCGACACAAATCCGCCGAAGAAGCATGCGAATATTCCGTTGTAGGCAATCCGATTTCGGGGCTTTGCCCCTCTATTTGCGGAAAAGCTGTGCTTTTCCGTGGACGTAATCATATTCCTTGCGGCTCTGCCGCCGTGTCGCGGCGGCGGCAGAGCCGCATGGTAAGTTGCAGCATATCGGAAAAGCACAGGTTTTCCGCAAAATAGAGCGGCAGAGCCGCCTCCGAGCCATCGACCGTCGCAACGATGCCCACGCTAACCGCAAAACGCCCGACCGCAACCTATATCGACCTCGACGCGCTGGCGTTCAATTTTCACTCGTCCAAACGGTTCATTGGCGGCGACGTCGAGTATATGGCTGTGGTCAAGGCTGATGCCTATGGCCACGGCGCGGTCGAATGCGCGTTGCGGCTGGAAAAGGAAGGCGTTGATTGGTTTGGCGTCGCCATTCCGGAAGAAGGCGTCGAACTGCGTAAAGCAGGCGTCGCTCGGCCGATACTGTGTCTCGGTTCGTTCTGGCCCGGACAGGAATCGCTCATCGTCGAATACGGCCTTACTCCGGTCATCTTTAGCCTTGATACGGCACGGCGGTTGTCGGAATTCCTCGCCGACAAGACCATCGACATTCACGTCAAGATCGACACCGGCATGGGCCGCGTCGGCGTGAGGTGGCCGAGGGCGGGCGAGTTTGCGCGTGGGCTGAAAGAGTTCCCAAATCTCAATGTTGTCGGTATCATGAGCCACCTTGCGTCGGCGGACGACCCGGCGCAGGATGTGTTTACGGGCACTCAGATCGGTCGATTTGATGAGGCGTGTGAGGTCTTTGAGGAAGAGGGCTTCTCACTTCAGATCGTTGATATCGCAAACTCGCCGGGATCGATCCGGTGCCGCGAATCACGACAAGGTATGGTCCGTCTGGGCGGAGCTCTTTACGGACTTTTGTCGGACATATTGCCGGAGAATGCGACTGGGCCTGAGCTGCGGCCGGTGATATCTCTACGCTCGCGGATCGCTCATATCAAGGACGTTCCCGCCGGCGAGGGGCTCGGCTACGGCCGCACGTTTCTTACAAAGCGGGATTCCCGCATTGCTTTGGTGCCTATCGGCTATGCTGACGGCTATCCGCGTGCGATGTCGAACTCCGGCCGGGCCGTCGTCAATGCGGCATTCGCTCCGGTGGCAGGGCGCGTTTCGATGGACTGGACGATGGTCGATGTCACGGACATTGAGGCGGCCGTCGGCGACGAGGTTTTCCTGATCGGCGGCACGGGCGACGCGATGGTAACAGCCGCCGACCTTGCGCACGAACTCGGCACGATCGCTTATGAGATCACCTGCGGCATCAGCCCGCGCGTGCCAAGAGTGTATTTAGGATAGTTTGGTCTGTCGGCTTGCCGTTCTATTTGCGGCGATGCTTGCATCGCCGGGAACGCTCATCCTTCTTCGCGGCTTGCCGCCGCCGAAACGTTTGGCGGCGGCAAGCCGCAAGAAGTTGGTGAATTGAACGGAGCAGCAAGCTGCTCCGCAAATAGAGCGGCGAGCCGCAACGATCAAGGAGCACAGAGGTTCTGAGTCGGGCAGAATAGGATGACACGCTCATTCGCATGGAAAAAGTTCTTCTCGCGGCTCTACGAGGTGTCGTTCAATGCGGATATCTTTAGTCGAGCGGCGCAGGTGGCATTCTATTTCTCATTTGCGTTGTTCCCGCTCTTGTATTTCCTGGTTTCTCTTTTTGGCCTTCTGCTCGAATCATCCGACGGAATGCGGAACGAGCTTTTTACGTATCTAAAGCAGATCATGCCCGCGACGGCCTTCGATCTCGTTAGAAAGACCGTCGATGAGATCGTCGCGAACAGCACCGGCGGCAAACTGACGCTCGGCCTCGCCGTCACGCTCTGGTCTGCTTCGGCTGGCGTTGATGCGATTCGGAGCGCGTTAAATGCCGTGTACGGCTTTGTCGATGAACGACGTTTCTGGTGGACAAAGCTCCAATCGCTCGCCCTGACGCTCATAGTCAGCGGACTGACCATGGCGGTGCTCGCTATCGTCTTTTACGGTTGGCAGCTAGTGCAGTACTCGACCGCCGCCATTGGTTTTGAGGTCACCTCGCCGCTATTGCTCGTCATTATCCAATGGATCTCGACCTTTGCAGTAATGCTGGCCGGCTGTGAGGTGATCTACAATCTCCTGCCGGCGTTCAAGCGGTTCCGCTGGGTATGGATCACTCCGGGCTCGCTCGTGGCGATCGTGCTCTGGATATTGCTCACCACGGCATTCCGCACATATCTCGGCTACTTTAATTCATACAACAAGGCATATGGCTCGCTCGGGGCTGTGATGATTATGATGCTCTGGCTGTATCTTACGGCTCTGGCGCTGATGATCGGCGGCGTTATCAATGC
>CAZMQR010000281.1:0-3627 GCA_964568325.1 uncultured Chloracidobacterium sp.
GACAGTTTGTGCTATCACAACGGCTGCAATTACGAGCTTTACGCCGGCGCTTCCGCGTTCGGCTTCGCGGCCTTTCAGTATCTGGTTCATATCGGGGCTCCCTTAGATCGGCGTTATGCCCAATTCTTCAGGCATCTTTTGAGGACGCTCATGAGCGTTTTCGGTGGGATGTCGCAGCCGGCAATGATCACCGGCTTGCCGATGCCGCGAAGCAGCACAAACTGTCGCGAACCGGCTATATTCTTCTTGTCAAGATCGAACGCCTTGACGATCGACCCGGCATCGATGCCGGCCAGCGACGGCAAGGAGCCGACGCGATGCACAACATCGTATAACAAGTTTACATCCTTCTCGCCGCACAACGCAAGAGTTTTTGACAACTCTGCGGCGAACAAAATACCGTAACCGACCGCCTCGCCGTGCCGCAGATACTTGTAATCAGTGACCTTTTCGAGGGCATGGGCCAGAGTGTGGCCGAGATTCAAAACCTTCCGCGAACGGCTGTCGGTCCTGCCCGCATCTTCCCTGCTGTCGCCGGCGACGATCCGCGATTTGAATTCAACATTCGCCGATATCAAATTTGAGATATCAGACCTGAACTTCTTGTCAGTAAAATGATCAAGGGGATACGCGGCCAAAAACTCGGCCGTTTGCTCGATCTGGTCACGCCCGGCAAGCGCTGAATGTTTGATAACCTCGCAGAATCCCGCCGTCAATTCCCTTTGCGGGAGCGTCCTCAGGACTTCAGGATCGATCAAAACACCGGCCGGATCGTTAAACGCCCCGATCAGATTCTTTCCGAATTCAGTATTGACACCCGTCTTTCCGCCGACCGATGAATCGACCATCGCCAGCAGCGTCGTCGGTATCTGCAAACAGCTAATGCCGCGCAGATAAACGCTCGCGGCAAATCCCGCCAGATCGCCGACCACGCCGCCGCCGAGGGCAACTACCGCGTCGGCCCGCGTCAGGCCGGCTTCCGAAAACGCTCTCAGCGCACCTTCTGCCGTTCTGAGCGTCTTATACGCCTCGCCGTCCCGCATCAGAAACCGCGAGACCTTGAAGCCTGCTGCCGTCAGCGACGATTCGACAACCTTGCCGTAGATCTTATGAACAGTTGGGTTAGAGACGACCACGACCTTGCCGCCGCCACGTCTTAGCTCCGTCGATGCCCAGTGTCCGACGGACGCTAGCAGCCCGCCGCCGATCATCACGCGATAGCTCACCGCTGGCCGTTCAAGCTTGACCTTGATGATCCGCTTCTTCACTTGTGTGGAGGAATTGCTGCGGCTATCACCTGCGCCAGCCTGTTTGCCTGTGCTTCGATCATCGCCTGATCCTTACCTTCGATCATTACGCGGGCAAGATTCTCCGTGCCCGAATACCTGAGCAGGAGCCGTCCATTGCCGTCGAGTTCCCTTTCAAGTTCGGCGGCCGCAGCGGTGATCTCGGGCACCTCGTCAAACGGCCGTTTCTCACCAACCTTTACGTTGACGAGTATCTGCGGATACTTCGCAAATCCCTCGACCGCCTGCGACAGCGTGAGGCCGCGTTCTGCCACGGCCTTAAGCAGCATCAACGCCGTCATCATACCGTCGCCGACCAAACTAAGGTGGGGCAGTATGATGTGCCCCGATTGCTCGCCGCCTATGGCTGAACCGGAGGTTAACAGTTCTTCAAGCACGTATTTGTCCCCGACACTTGTTCGATCGAGTCGCACACCGATGGATTCAAACGCGAGTTCCAGCCCGATGTTGCTCATCACCGTGGCGACGACGGTCGAATTCGCGAGCTTTCCGTGCTCGTGAAGAAAACGCCCCATCACCCACATGGTCGCGTCACCGTCAACGATGTCGCCACTCTCGTCAACGAACAGCGCGCGATCCGCGTCGCCGTCAAATGCGATACCGGCGTCGGCCCTTTCTTCGACGACCCTCGCCTGCAAGCCCTCGAGATGAAGCGAGCCGCAGTCGAGGTTGATGTTGCGTCCGTCAGGCTCATCATTGATCGGCACAACATCCGCACCGAGTCGCCTGAACAACTCAGGGGCCAAACCTGATGCCGCACCGTTAGCGCAATCAACAACGACCTTCTTGCCCGCCAGATCCAGCCCATGGACCTCATCGATCAAATGCTGCAAATACTCATCACGAAACCGCTCGTCGGACCGCAGGCTGCCAGCCTGCGTGTGGATCGCCTCATCTCCGGCCTCACGAGTCGCGTAAATATCCGCCTCGATCGCTCGCTCAACCGCCCCGTCGATCTTCTTTCCCGACGGCGAGAATATCTTGATGCCATTGTCCTGATACGGGTTATGCGACGCGCTCACGACCACGCCCGCATCGTATTCAAATCTGCGAGTGATATACGCCACGCCCGGCGTCGTTATCACGTCACCCGAGACGCACTCGGCATCGCAGGATGTAGCACCGGCATGAAACGCAGCCTCGATCTGCGGCCCCGATTCGCGCGTGTCGCGGCCCGTGACGATTCGCGCCGTTCGGCCAAGCCGCTCGCCTAACTGTCGTGCAAGCGACGCACCAAGTGCAAAAACTGACCTGTCATCAAGCGGGAATTCGCCCGCGTGCCCCCGAATGCCGTCAGTCCCGAATAGAGCTTTCATAGCGATAGGCTGGCCATTATGGCCTGTGCGAACAAGTTATACCGCACCGCAGGCCTCGCAAACAAATCGAAATATCCATAACTATTTGTTGTATATGTCATAAAAATATCGAAAAGTGCTTGACAACCGTCACGCTGATGGGCGAATCTTAGACCTGCAGACGACTAGCAGCCCCGGCAGTAGTTTCCAGACAAGCTCTCCGCAATAAACATGAAGTTAACAGGTATCGTTGTAATTGTATTTTCGCTTGCTTCAGCATCGGCATTCGCGCAGTCCGGCCAGCCGCAGCCGCCCGGCTCGCAGCGAGTGATCGTGACCAGCACGCTGCCGCCGACAGCAGCGGTTGTAAGACCAGTGCCCACACCGACGCCCGTTCCGCGGCCGTTGGTAACACCTGTTATCGTGGTTCCATCGGCAACGCCGACGGCGGCGGCACCGACCAGCCAGGCAAGCAATCTCAATTACAAGGGCCTTAGCTTTGCGCAGATCAAATCAAAGCTCGCCGAGGCCAAGCGTTATCTAGCGACGCGGCCGATGGCGATCGGATCGACCGAATCGATCGTGCCGACGAGCGTGATCCGCGTTGCATTTTACGACGACAGGACGCGGCAGATCGATTCGTACGTGCTGACAAAAGACCAGTTCCTCACCCACGGAGCCTCGACGATGGTCATTTCGGCGGCCGGAAAACAGCTTATCTCGCGAACCATCCGCGGCAACGGCGTCAATACGCCCGTCGTCATCACCGACCAGAGCGGCCACGAACATATGCCCCTGATGGTCCAGTATCCGCGAGAGAAGCGTGGCATGCTTCAGGAAATGGCGTATTACGTCTCAAGCCATCCGCAGATGATCACGCCAGAGGTCGTCAATGCCGGCCGCTTTTATGTCCGCAATGTGATCGATATGGCGCGCGACCAGCTTAGGCGAAAGGGCTATCAGGTGCAGCCCAAGGTCGCCGATATCGCCGAGCGGCTATCGACCGTAGAGCACGTCGATCATTC
>CAZMQR010000282.1:0-3616 GCA_964568325.1 uncultured Chloracidobacterium sp.
GGTTTCTATAATGCAGACAGCGGCGAGATCTATCTAGACGGGAGCCGCGTCAATATTCGCAATCCGCACGACGCGATCGCTCTCGGTATCGGCATGGTGCATCAGCATTTTATGCTGGTGGACACGATGACGGTGGCCGAGAATATCATTCTTGGTGCCGAGACGGGCTCGGCTGCGAATCTTGACCTCGAAAAGGCCAATCGTGATATCAAAATCCTTTCGGACGACCTGAAACTGGAGATCGATCCGGCGGCGGTGATCGAGGACCTGTCGGTCGGGCAGCAGCAGCGTGTCGAATTGCTCAAAGCTCTGTATCGCAACGCCGAGCTGCTCATTCTCGATGAGCCGACGGCCGTGCTGTCGCCGCAGGAGGTCGAGGAATTTTTTGCGATCCTTCGCCGGATGAAGGAGCAGGGCAAGACGATAGTCATCATCACGCACAAGCTCGACGAGGTGCTTGCGATCTCGGACGAAGTAACTGTGATGCGGGACGGCCGAACGGTCGGGCACGTCAAGACAAGCGAGACCAACGCAAAGGAACTCGCCCGCATGATAGTTGGCCGCGACGTGCTGCTGCGGGTCGAGAAAGACAACTCGTCGCCGCACGGCATTGTGCTCGAGGTCAAGGGGCTAATGGTTCGTGGCCGGCATGGACTGGCCGTAAACGATGTCTCGTTCCGCGTTCAGGCCGGTGAGATCGTGGGCATTGCGGGGATCGAAGGCAACGGCCAGACCGAACTGATCGAGGCGTTGGCAGGGTTGGCTAAGGCGTCCGGCGGTTCGTTCGAATTCGAAGGTCGCGATGTCACTCGCTACTCTGCACGCTCGCTGAAAGAGTTGGGTATCGCCCACATTCCCGAGGATCGCCACAAACGCGGGCTGCTGCTTAATTCCGACCTGGCTGAAAACGCGATCCTCGGTGTCCACTATCGCCCGCCGATCGCGGCTGCGACCGGGCTAATGAATTCGGCCGCAATCGGAAAGCGTGTCGGCGAGATCATCGAGAATTTCGACGTCCGCCCACCCGACGCAACGCTCGCTGCCAAGTCGCTCTCAGGCGGCAACCAGCAAAAACTCATCATCGGCCGCGAGTTCGAACTCAACCCCAAACTGCTGCTCGTATCGCAGCCCACACGCGGCGTCGATATCGGCGCGATCGAATTTATCCACCGCAAGCTCATCGCACTTCGCGACGCCGGCTCCGCAATTCTGCTCGTCTCGGCCGAGCTCGAAGAGGTCACCGCCCTCGCCGACCGCCTGCTGGTTCTTCGCGAAGGCAAGATAGCCGGCGAGGTCGATCCGAAGACCACATCGACCGAAGAGATCGGCCTGATGATGACCGGTGGATAGTTTGCAGTCATGCGACCCGGATCTCGTAGTGCTGTGAAGTATCGTCGTATCTGTTTAGCAGGAGCTGAGCGGCGGGCGGAACGACCGAGTTTTCGTACTCATCTCCGGCAAATTCGCGGATCGCGTCAATTGAGTCAAACTCCATTATCGTCACGAACTCGACTTCGTCACCGACAGATCGTCTTAGAAGCCTGATTCCTAGAAAACCCTTGATCTCGCGGGCTTCGATCGCGATAAAGATCTCATTCTTGAGTAGCCGTTCATAAGCATCGGCGTTCTCAACGGTCGTCCAGCCATGCCAGATGCGAGCGATCATGTCACTACGGCCATTCGAGAACCAAATATTGTCTTCATCGCCGCGACGGCCCGTTCAAGGTTTTCCATCGAGGTGGCGTAAGAGAACCGGATGAACCCATCTGCGCCGAAACCTTCGCCGTCGGTGACGACGATGTGGGCTTCTTTCAGCAGCAGGTCGGCGACGTCGGCTGACGTTCTGAAGCGGTCGCCGAGCATTTCACGTACATCGACAAAGGCATAGAAAGCACCCTCGGGCATTGCGCATTTGAAGCCGTTGATCTCATTGAGCGCCGGGACAAAGTAGTTCTTGCGGCGTTCGTATTCGCTTGTCATCGCATTGACGGCGGCGATGGTAGCGTCGGTGTTCTGCAGGGCCTTGGCACATGCGTATTGGACGAACGATGTCGGGTGCGTCGCCGAATGGCTCTGGAGCTTGACCATCGCTTTGGTCCACGTCTCGTTTGCGATCGTGTATCCGATGCGCCAGCCGGTCATCGCATAGGTTTTTGAAAAGCTGCCGGCGACGCATACGAACTCACGTAATTCCGCCGGCAGTGACGCCGACGTAAAAGGCTCGGCGGGCGGATAGGCAAAGAAAAGATAGCATTCGTCGGTCAGCACATAAACACCGCGTTCGGCGCAGGCCTCGACGATCTTTCGCATTTCGTCGGGCGGGATCACTCGGCCGGTCGGATTGTTTGGCGAATTGATTATCAGAAGCCGCGTTTTGTCGGTGATAGCCGCCACCACCTGATCGGCCGTTAGAATGAAATCGGTCTCGGCGGTCTCGATAAATACTCCACTTGCCCGGCAGAATGCGGCGATAGCAGGAAAAGAGACCCAATATGGCTTCGGAATCAGGGCCTCATCGCCGGGTTCGAGCAGTGTGCAGGCGGCATTGAACAGTGCCTGTTTGCCGCCGCACGAAGCCGCGATCTCAGCCGTTGTCATCTCTACGCCGAATCGCGACTGATAAAACGCAGCGATCGATTCGCGAAATTCCCTGAGGCCTGCCGCCGCGGTGTATTTTGTGAGCCCGCGATCGAGCCCCTCGACGGCATAGGCCTTGATAAAATCGGGCGTATCAAAATCAGGTTCACCGACCGACAGGTCGATCACATCAACGCCTCGGGCACGCATCTCGGCAGCCATCTGCGCAGCGATCAGGGTTGATGATCCCTGCATCGCGGCGACATTGCTTGAAACGGGGAAAGTGGTCATCAGAGCAATTTTAACGCAGAGACCGCAGAGAACGCAGGCGCAAGACAATAGGTTTTATTTTCTCCGCGGCCTTTGCGTTCTCTGCGTTTATACCGTCTTCCCTCGCATTCGGGCTTCGACGAGGGCGGGGATCAGGCCGGCGACGCGGCCGCCGAGTTTGAAGACCTGTTTCATCAGCGTCGATGAGACATAGCTGTATTCTTCGCCGGCCATCAGGAAGACCGTCTCGATGGTCGGTTCAAGGCGGCGGTTCATCAGCGCCATTCTCAACTCATATTCGTAATCGCTCACGGCGCGAATGCCGCGGACGATCGCCGTCGCTCCCTTCTTCCTTGCGAATTCTGCCGTCAGGCCGGAAAAACTCTCGACCTGCATCGCGCATCCGCTCGTATCGACCGACGGCAGAACCTCACGGATCATATCGCAGCGTTCGTCGACCGTGAACATCGGATGTTTATCCGGATTATTGAGCACCGCGACGATCATCTCGTCAAAAAGAGGTGCAGATCGCCGGATAATGTCGAGGTGCCCATTGGTCAACGGGTCAAATGAGCCCGGAAATATCGCTCGTCGCATATAATGTAAGCACAAAGTAATTACATTTGGTAATTATTTTGTAAGTCTGCTTGTTATGGAGTGCAAAAATCAGCAATTCCGTGTTAGACTTTGATTCAAATTTAGCGAAATAAACATAGCACAGAAGCGCGAATGAGCAAAAAGGGACAAGCCGCGGCTTTCTACGATCTCG
>CAZMQR010000283.1:0-3587 GCA_964568325.1 uncultured Chloracidobacterium sp.
AACTATTGATTAACAACATCGCCATTGATAATACTCATAAATCAAAGTATTATCAAGCGTAATAACTTATGTCAGATCCGCCGAAATTACTTGACCGCGTTCGAAATGTGATGCGAGTTAGGCATCTGAGCCACAAGACGGAACGGGCATACGTTGGATATATCCGGGAGTATATACTCTTTCACAATAAAAGACATCCGAAAGACATGGGTGTGGCCGAGGTGCGCGATTACCTGACGTATCTGGCGGTGGAACGACGCGTCGCGGCTTCGACCCAGAATGTGGCATTTAATGCCATCTTGTTCCTTTACAAACAGGTTTTGGATATTGAGCTTCCGATCATTGAGGGCGTGTTGCGTGCGAAACGCCCGGCGAGACTGCCGACGGTTTTTACGCCGAAGGAGGCGAAGGACATTATAGGCGAAATAGAAGGCCCAACGAAAATCATCGTAAGCCTACTCTACGGCAGCGGCTTGCGCCTTACCGAAGCTCTCAGGCTGCGGGTGAAGGACATTGAATTTGAAGCAGGGCAGATCATTGTCCGCGATGGAAAAGGAGCCAAGGACAGAGTGACAATTTTGCCACAGGGCTTGAGCGAGGATTTGCGGCAGCATCTTAGACGGGTGAAATTGATTCACGAGGAGGACTTGGCCCTCGGGTTTGGGTCTGTATTGTTGCCGTATGCGCTAAAGGCCAAATACCCTAACGTCGATAAAGAATTTGCGTGGACTTATGTTTTCCCTTCCGCGAAGCTTTCACCGACGCGCCAGGATGGTGTGGTCAGACGGCATCACACCGCAGAAAGCACTCCGCAGCAGGCTGTAAAACGGGCTCTCGAAAAACTACGGATCTACAAACACGCAAATTGTCATACCTTTCGCCACAGTTTCGCAACACATCTGCTCGAAAATCATTACGACATTCGCACGGTGCAGGAATTACTCGGACATAAGGATGTGCGGACAACACAGATCTATACGCACGTTATAAAGAATAAGAACTTTGTCCGCAGCCCGCTTGATGATTGATACGATAGTTGCATTGGCAACGCCGACAGGCCGGAGCGGAATAGGCGTCATTCGCCTGAGCGGTGCCGATTCTCTCTGTATTGCTCGGAAACTGGTGAATGACGTTCGGTTTTTGCCAGAGGCCCGGACGGCGTGTCTAAAACCGCTTTATGATCCGTCGGGCGATGTGATCGACGAGGCGATCGTAACCTATTTTAAGACGCCACACTCTTTCACTGGTGAGGATGTCATCGAGATAAGCTGCCACGGGTCGCCGGTTGTTCTGCGACGCGTGATAGATCAATGCCTTTCGGAGAATGCCCGGATGGCAGGGCCGGGTGAGTTCAGTCTGCGAGCCTTAGCAAACGGCAGGATGGACCTCGCCGCGGCAGAGGCGATCCGTGACCTTATCGATGCACAGACTACGGCGGCGGCCAGGCAGGCGGTCAGGCAGATGCGCGGCGAGATGTCAGCGACTCTCCAACCGGTAAAGGACGACCTGCTTGACGTCATAGTCGTCCTTGAGTCGGCACTTGAGTTTGTTGAAGACGATCTGCCCGATGTTCAGAGTGAAGGCCTGAAAGAACGTCTGCGGCTCATTACTGAGTCGGTAGGAAAGATAGCCGACACATACAAGGCCGGCCACCTCATCCGCGACGGCCTTCGCGTGGCCATCATTGGACGGCCAAATGTAGGTAAATCAAGTCTTTTCAATGCTTTACTTGGTTCTGAACGCGCGATCGTCACGGAGATCGCGGGAACTACGCGTGATCAGCTTCACGAACGGTTGGTCATCCACGACATCCCCGTTTCCCTGATCGACACGGCCGGCCTAAGAGATACTGTTGATGCGGTCGAGAGCATCGGGGTCGAGCGGGCAAGAGCCGTCCTCGCAGATGCCGATCTGGTTCTTGTCATTCTCGATGTCAGTGAGGAACTGGCCGATGATGATCGTGATGCGCTCAACTCTACTGCGGATATCGAGCATCTCGTCGTTCTGAACAAGATCGACAAGGTGCGTGTTGAGGCCGTGACTCTTGCGGCTGAGGCCTTACCCGGCCACCGGGCCGTTGCGATCTCGGCGAAGCACGGCGATGGGCTTGACGAACTAAGATCTGCGATCATTCGGCCGTTTTTGTCGGGCGACTCCTCGGGTGCCGGCTTCCTAGTCACCGATGCTCGACACCATGACCTGTTGCAGAGGACAAAGGCAGAGGTCGAAACCTCGCTCACACACCTGGACGCCAAGCTCAGCGAGGAGATCGTCCTCATCGGTCTTCACAATGCACTCAGATACCTTGGCGAGATCACGGGCGAGACGACGACAGAAGATATGTTAACTCGCATATTCTCAACGTTTTGCATTGGGAAATAAGATGACGAAGCGGCCGAAACATTCCGGGCGTATCGTCCGTATCCGATGTATCCACGAAATGAGATATTCCCTAACTATATCCGGAGGTTTGCTGTAATGCGATCAAAAATGGCCCAAATTGGGATTACGTTGTTTCTATGTTGTGCATCGACGGTGACGCACACCTTCAGTCAACCGCCTGCACCGCTGCCGACGGCGATCAAGATCGAAACTGCCGCCTTCGATCGATTTGTCGGCCAGTACGAAGACACTGTTAATCTGGGCGGCCTGGCCTTCTCTTTCTTTCGGGAGGGCGACAGGTTTTTCCTCCGAGTCACTAACCAGGAAAAGGTCGAAATAGCTCCTGCTGCCGCGAACAGATTCTTCCCTATCTCACCAGGTGTGCCGCCGGCCGAAGCAGAGTTTGTTCTGGATTCGCAAGACCGCGCGACGGGGATGATCTGGCGACAAGGTGGCCAGATATTCAACACGCGTAAGACAAGTTATATGCCGCAGGCGGATACACGCGTGGCCTATAAGCGAACCGAGGCGATGATCCCCATGCGCGACGGCGTCAAGCTGTTCACGGTAATTATGACACCGGAAACGCAACCCGAAGAATATCCGATCATGCTGGTTCGAACGCCATACGGTGTTGCGGGGTGGAACTCGGCACGTGTCAACGGTGCCGAGGCCGAGCTGGTGAAGGACGGCTATATCTTTGTATATCAGGATATCCGAGGACGCGAGGACAGCGAAGGCGTTTTTGAGATGCTGCGTCCGCCACGCGACAAGCGCGACCCAAAGTCGATCGACGAGAGCACGGATACATACGACACGATCGAGTGGATGCTGAAGAATATTCCCAGGAACAACGGGCGCGTCGGTATCAAGGGCGTCAGCTATCCCGGCTGGCTTGCCGCTGTCGCCCTCCTTGATCCGCATCCGGCCCTGAAGGCATCCTCACCACAGGCTCCGGTCACCGACCTCTGGATGGGTGACGACTTTATGCATAACGGCGCATTTCGGCAAACCTATGCGCATGAATGGGCCGTGCCGCTCGAAAGCGCGAAAAAGGGCGGCGATGTCGAGTTTGACGATGCGGACATGTATAAGTGGTATCTGCCGCTTGGCAAGATGCAGTCGATCGCCCCCGAGCTTGCGAAAAGATCGCATTCATGGAGGGCCTTTCTTGAGCACCCGACTTGGGACAGCTATTGGCAAGC
>CAZMQR010000284.1:0-3579 GCA_964568325.1 uncultured Chloracidobacterium sp.
ATCAGCCACGTTATCAGCAGAGCATCGAGCAGGAATTGCACTCGTATCTGCCATGCATAACCCCGGCTGAGCCTGAGCAGGAAGAAATAGACGATCGTGAGCCCCACCGAGATGACGAAGACGAGGAATAGGCCCTGGGGGAAATTCTCAAACGATAGTCTCAGCGTGCCCGAGGACCAGATCCAGCTTGTGATGAGAAGCACAAAAATGACCATCAGACGGCCGATGATCAAGCTCTGGAGACGCCACAGGGTGCCTGCGTTGGCGTTGGCGTCCTTTTCGTCTAAACTGTGCATACTCGCAAGCGCTGAATATGGAAAGCCGACCCAAATCGCCAGCCTATGAAGAACGGCCCTGGGGCAGCTTTACCATATTGGACGAGGCGGACGATTATAAAGTAAAGAGGATCGAGGTGCTGCCGGGAAAGCGTCTGAGCTATCAGCGGCATCGCAACCGCGCCGAGCACTGGTTCGTAGTTCGCGGCACTGCTAAAGTAACATTAAACGGCGTTGAATTATTAGTCAATGCAGGGTCAGCCGTCGATATTGCTGCCGGAGAAGCACACCGCGTAGAGAATCCGTCAGGGAACGAACTCCTCGTCTTTATAGAGATGCAAACGGGCAGCTATTTTGGCGAGGACGACATTGATCGGCTTGAAGATGATTTCGGCCGGGCTTGAACGCCGCCAGTCAGATCGCGGTGATGATCGCGGCTGCCTCGCCGAGGTCGTTGGCGATCAGATCAGGCGGTTCATCGAGCGAACTGCGATGGCTCGAGCCATAGCCCGTGAGGACGAGAGCCGTTCTGATGCCGGCATTCTTGCCGACAGCGATATCCACATCCTTGTCGCCTATCATCCATGATCTTTCAAGGTCGATGTTGAGGTTCTGGACGGCTGCCTCCAGCATGCCGGTCCGGGGTTTCCTGCACGCACATCCATCGCAAGGCAGGTGCGGGCAGAAGTAGAAGGCGTCGATCGCATCGTCAAGTGCCACCTGGATGGCATTATGAATGCCTTTCATGTCGGCTTCGGTGTAGATGCCGCGGCCGATGCCGGATTGGTTGGTGACCACGACGACGAGGTGGCCGGCCGCCTTGAACATTTCAACCGCCGACCTTGTAAACGGAAACAGCCGTAGGTCCTCGACTCGCGAGAGATAGTTGACCTCTTCGATCAGCGTACCGTCGCGGTCGAGAAATATCGCGGGTCGTTTCATAAAGTGTTTAGTGCACTGGCGTCAATTTACCGATGGACTCATCCGGCCTTCGGCGGCCTCAGCGCTCTGCTGCCTTGTGCTGAGCATGTCCTCAACCGCTGTGCGGACGGCGGCGGGCGTGATCCGGGTCATGCATCGGTGGTCGATCGGACAGTCGCGTAGCATACAGGGCGAGCAGTCAACCGGCTCGCGCAACACAATAGCGTTATTTCCCCACGGCCTCGTGGTCTCGGGGTTTGTCGGGCCGAACAATGTGATCGTCGGCGTATTCAGGCCCGCGCTTACGTGAGCGAGGCCCATGTCGTTTGATACGAGCAGGTCAACGACGGCCAATATTGCGATGGCCTCTGCAAGACTCGTCTTGCCCGTTAGATCGATCACCGGCCTCCGAGCCAATGACAGCACTTCGGCGGCCACGTCAGCATCGGAGCGGTCGCCGACAATGACCACGTTCGCATCGAATTCAACCCCGATCTCATCACCGAGCCGTGCGTAACTCGCTGCCGGCCAGCGTTTTGCTCGTGAATTTGTCGAACCGACGCCGAGCGCGACTGTCCTTTTCGTCGGATCGACACCTTTGGAGGCCAGGAACGCCTGTGCCGCATCCCAACGCTCGTCCGAGACCTCGATCAGCGTTTTGGGCCACGCCCTCGAAACGGTGTCACGGCCAAGGACGCGTTTCTCGACTTCGTTGATCAGGTTGAGATAATAGAAGGTCTCATGGCGTCTGCCCTTCCACTCGGGAACTGCTATGGGATCGGTCAGCAAGAGCCCACGCGCGTCCTTATTGTAGCCAATTCGACGAGGCACTCGCATGAGAAAGGTCGTCAGAGCCGATTCGAAAGAATTCGGCAGCATTATCGCAAGATCGTAGCCGTCGTCGCGCAGAAATTGCGAGTTTCGATAAATGTCCTTTGCAGCCCAACGGTTCTTGTCGTATGTGACGAGTTCATCGATGAACGAGGCATCCTGGAACAGCCCGTCTGCCCACGTTCGCGTATGCAACGTTATCCGCGCGTCTGGAAATATCCGTCTCAACTCTCGCAACGCCGGCACCGACATGACGGCATCACCGATCCAATTTGTGCTGCGGACAAGTATCTTCACGGCGTATCCTGCTGAAAAAGGCTTTTCAGGCCCTCGTCGAGAGGTTTTTCAGGTCCCCAGCCGAGTTCCTGTGTTACGCGGCTGAGGTCGGTGATGTATCGCCACGGGACCGGATCGGGCAAAGGGTTTTTTGCGTCGATGTTTGCCTGCAGGCCCGATACGCGTTCGATCTCGGTGATCAGATCGCGAAGGACGAATGCGTTCGCCGGACCGCCTCCGAGATTATAGAGGCCGTGGCTGATCACCGACTCGGAGAATGCCTGACACGCCGCCGCAAAGTCGTCAACATGAAGAATATCGCGAATAGCACGGCCTCGGCCCGGCAGGCGGAGCGGGTCGCCGCGGTTTATTGCGTCAGCAAAATGACCGACGAAATTCGCCACATTTCCCGCGCTCGGCGGGGCGTAAACCGTTGAGAGCCGAAAGATACACGACCGAAAGCCGCGCGTGTGGGCGTAGTATTCCACATACCTTTCGGCGATCAGCTTTGACCACTCGAGCGGTGATTGGCCGCAATAGTAGATCGGACATTCCTCGGTGACCTCGGCGTAGTTGTCGGCGAACCGGCCGTAAACGTCCTTCGTCGAGGCAAAAATGAACGCCGCGCCCCTCTTAACATTCTCCAGCACGTTGATCGTGCCCTCGATATTAGCTTCGAATATGTCGGCCTCGGCATCACGGGACTTATCGAGCAAGGCTGCGAGGTGTATTACGACGTCGTATTCAGCAACGCGGGCACACTGCTCGGGATCGAGGATATCGCCGCCGGAGCGGCGTGACAGGTCATCGGCCGAGAAATACTGCGTCAGATGCGTGCCCAGATAGCCGCTGCCGCCTGTTACGAGGATATTCGTTGCCATAACTTCCGGAAAGCAATAAACTAATCGAGGCTCGCCCGAAGTCGATAGTCTCACTTCGCCCCGCGTAATTCCAACCTTGCGATGCAGGACAACCTACCGGCTAAAAGTACTCGATCAAAGATGCCGCCCAAGGGATGGGTCAAGGCACGCCGCCCCGCATCGTATCAGGCCCCGCCGCCGCCAAGGTGGAGGCGTTTGCTTCGGCGCATTTTCAACGGCTGGACGGTCTCGATTGCTCTTTTCCTCCTGTTGGGCATATTTCTGACGCTGACCTACTATTGGTTCGAGTTCTCTGACCGCATCGACCGCCGGCTTCTGAGCGGCGACGTGTTCACGGCCTCCGCCGGCATCTATTCGGCGCCAAAGACGCTCAAGGTCGGCGAGGAAACGTCCGC
>CAZMQR010000285.1:0-3563 GCA_964568325.1 uncultured Chloracidobacterium sp.
CGCGGTTCTTGGTGAATGACGATTCGCGAAACGTGTCCCACCACGTATATTCGCCGGTTTCGTCATTCATCTGACGAAAAACATCGACAAAGCCCCACTTTTTTAATTGCTGGATCGCCTCGCGTTCCTGCTTGGTAAAATGCATCCGATGCTGCCAGAACCGCGGATCCCAGACGTCGGACTCGTGCGGGGCGACATTGAGATCGCCGCAGAGCATCACCAGATCGCTTGTTGAATAGTGCTTATCAAAGTGCTTTCGCAGCCGTGCTAGCCAGGCGAGTTTGAACGCAAACTTCTCGCTGCCGAGCTTCGTGCCGTGCGGCACATAGGCATTGTAGATGCGAACACCGCCGGCCGTTGCCGCGATCAGCCGCCTCGGTGCATCGGCCGCATCTCGCGGGAAGCCCTTCGCGACCTTCTCAAGCGGCGGCCGTGACAGTATCGCAACGCCGTTATACGATCGCTCGCCAAATACCTCGACATGCTCATAGCCGGCAAGGTTAAACCTCGCCGCCGGAAACCGCACATCAACGATCTTCGTCTCCTGCAGGCAAAGCACGTCGGGCCTCGCTACCTGCGACCATTTCAACACATGCTCGAGCCGCGACGAGATGCCGTTGATGTTCCAGGTGGCGATCTTCAATTGAAATCTGCGATCACCGGCGCATGGTCGCTCGGCAGCGTCAGCTCGCGTGGGCTACGGTCGATAATGCAGGACGTGCAACGTGCCGCGAACGATCCAGATGCCCAGAGGTGGTCGATGCGGAGGCCTTGATTTCGCTGCCACGCTCCGGCGCGATAGTCCCACCAGGAGTATTCCTGCACCTCGCCGTTGACCTTGCGGAACAAATCTTCGAGGCCGAACTGCTTTACGTAGTGCATCGCAGCTCGCTCGGGTCTTGAGAAATGCAGTTTGCCCTCGGCACCAACGGCGTTCCAGTGATCGACGGCCTCCATCGCGACGTTAAAATCGCCGCACAGCAGAACGTCCTTGCTCGCGTCGCAATTTTCGTCAAAATATTGCCGCAGCCGCATCAGCCAGTCGAGCTTGAATTTGAACTTGTCCGAGCCAAGTTCGCTCCCGTTCGGGACGTATGTGTTGATCAGGCGAACGCCGCCGACGGTCGCTGAGAGAAGACGTTTGGGGGCGTCCGGTGCGTCGTCAGGAAAATTCAGTTGAACGTCGCTGATCGGCAGTTTCGACAGTATCGCGACACCGTTATAGGCCTTTTCGCCGGTAAAGACGGCGTCGTAACCGGCGGCTTTCAACTCAACCGCCGGAAAGCCGTCGTCAACCGTCTTCGTCTCCTGAATGCAAACGACGTCCGGCTTGGCGGCAGCCAGCCAATCGACAAGCTGCGGCATTCTGACGTTGATCGAGTTGACATTCCAGGTCGCGATCTTCATGTTCTGAGTTCAAACTTCAGTTTGTATCTTACTTTGCTTGCCGGACAAGCTAAAGCTTGAACACAGAACTGTAGCCGCCTTGACCCTAAAAAAGAGCGCGTGATATCCTCATATCTTTTGAGAACCGGACGGTATTTTGCCCTGTTCTCGCCCTTAAATAGATATGCATCTGCTGGCGTTTGCCGAATCTTCTATTCAGCTATTTCCCGATGGGACGATCTTTGTCCACATCGCGATCCTGCTGGTGATGATCTGGGTATTGAACCGCACGCTGTATCGGCCGATCAACCGGATACTCGAAAGCCGCGAGAAGAGTAAAGGCAGCCACGCAGGCGCGGCCGGAGCGATCATTGCCGACGCCGAACAGAAGGAGTCGCAATATACGAAGGAGTTGCAGGAAGCTCGATCAAAAGGTTACTCAAACATTGCAAAGGAACATAAGAAGGCAGTAGCCGCCCGTGAGCAGAAGTTGGCAGATGCAAAAGCCGAGACGGCCTCTGCGTTTGAGGCTGAAAAGGCAGAGTTGGAAAAGCAAGCTCAGGAAGCCCGCAAGACCATAGGGGCCGAAGCGGAGAAATTTGCCGGGCGCATTGTTGCAGAGATTCTCAAATAGACGATATGCTCGCCACCCTCACAAGCTTATTTTTGCTCTCCGCCGGCTCAGGCGGCGGCGGTGGATTCACCGAATTCTATAATCATTGGTTCAACATTCCCGGATTCGAGGCATGGAAGTTCCTTAACCTGGCGATCTTTATCGCGATCCTTGTATACGTCCTCAAGAAGCCGCTCAGCGAGACATTTAGGGCAACGCGCGAACAGGTGCGTGCTGAACTGATCAAAGCCGAAGAGGAACGTCAGGCGGCACTCTTGCGGTTGAAAGCAGTTGAGACGAACCTGGGCGGACTCGAGGCGGAAAAGGAAACGATCCTAGGGAATGCGAAGGCCGAAGCTGCGGCCGAGAAGAAACGTCTGTCTGAGCAGACTAAGGCCGATATAGAACGGATGCGTCAGCAGATGCAAAGCGAGGTTGCCCGTCTCGCCGGCCAGGCAAAGGCCGCCCTGAGGCGCTTCTCAGCCGAGGAGAGCGTTCGCCTGGCTGAAGAGAAGCTGAGGTCGCAGATCGACGATGCGGCGAACTCAAAGCTCGTGCGCGGCAGCATTAGCGAGATCGGAGGGCTGAATTAGATATGAGCGTTGAGACCATCGCCCGCCGTTATTCGACCGCGCTCGCCGACGTCGTGTTGGCGTCCGGCGGTTCTGAAGAGGTCAGGGCCGAGCTTGCCGCATTTGGCGAGATGATCGCCGGCAACGCCGACCTTGCGAGTGTTTTTGCCAATCCGTCGATCTCACACGTAAGCAAAGAAAAAGTCCTCGGGCAGCTTATCGTCCGCACGAAACCGTCTGCGACGACGGCGAACTTTCTCCGCGTCCTGCTGCAAAACAGCCGCCTGACCGAGCTTGGCGGCATTAACGAAAGATTCGCGGCGGTTCTCGAAGAACGTGGCGGCCTCGTCTCCGCCGAGATCACATCGGCCCGCGCGTTGCCCGCCGACGAGCAGGCCGAGTTTGAGCTGGCCCTGGCGAAATTGACCGGCAAGCAGGTCACAATCAATTACAGCATCGATGCTGACCTCATCGGCGGCACAGTTACGCGGATCGGCTCGACGGTTTACGATTCGTCCGTGCGGACAAAGCTCGACGCGCTCAAGACCGAGCTTATCGGGGCAAAGTAGATAAAGGAACGCTAATTATTAGTTACCAAATTTGTAATTAGATTCGAATAACGAAACATGGAAGCAATAAAAGCAAACGAGATCAACGAGATAATTCGTGCTCAGATTGAGAATTTTGACGCCTCGATGACCGTGGCTGAGGTCGGTACTGTGATCAAGATCGGCGACGGCATCGCCGAGATCTACGGCCTGGAAAAGGTCATGGCAGGCGAACTGCTCGAATTCGACTATGGCGTGCGTGGCCTGGCCCTGAACCTTGAGGAAGACAAGGTCGGCTGCGTGCTCTTTGGCGATTTTCAGAAGATCAAAGAGGGCGACGAGGCCAAGCGGACACGCCGGATCATGAGCGTACCGGTTGGCGACGCCCTAGTCGGGCGTGTGGTCGATGCTCTCGGCAACCCGATTGACGGCGGCGGCGAGATC
>CAZMQR010000286.1:0-3557 GCA_964568325.1 uncultured Chloracidobacterium sp.
TAAAGGTCAATTCGACGGCGCTTCAGGATGAGTTCGGAGCCACCAGCAAGGCCCCGCGTTGGGCCATCGCCTACAAATATCCGGCACGACAAGCGACGACAAAACTGCTCGGCATCGAGATCAGCGTCGGCCGCACGGGAGCACTTACGCCCATCGCCCTGCTCGAACCAACGCTCCTCGCCGGCACGACCGTCGCCCGCGCGTCTCTGCATAACGAGGACGAGATCAAACGCCTCGGCCTGATGATCGGCGATCACGTCCTGATCGAGAAAAGCGGTGAGATCATTCCGCAGGTTTTGCAAAATATTCCGTCACGTCGTGATGGCAGCGAGACGGAATTCACGTTTCCCGATGTCTGCCCCGTCTGCTCATCACCCGCATTCCGGCCCGAGGGCGAAGCTGTTCGACGCTGCATCAATACGGATTGCCCCGCAAAAATTAAGGGCCGCATCGGCTATTACGCTTCGCGAAAGGCAATGGACATCGAGGGTCTCGGCGACGTGCTGATCAACACGCTTGTCGACACCGGCATGGTCAACGATGTCGCCGACCTCTACCGCCTGACCGTCGAACAGATCGCCGCGCTCGAACGAATGGCTGAAAAATCCGGCACGAATTTGATCGATCAGATCGAGGCGAGCAAGACCCGCGGACTTCAACACCTGCTGTTCGGCATAGACATCCGTCACGTCGGCGAGCGTTATGCAAAGCTGCTCGCCCGACACTTTCGCTCGATAGACCGCATCGCCGAGGCGTCGATCCAGGAACTCGACGACATCCCCGAGATCGGCCTCGCCGTCGCCGAGAGCGTTCATTCGTGGTTCCGCGAAGACCGAAACATCGAGCTCGTAGAGCGCCTTCGCTCCGCCGGTGTTCAGCTAGAAATGGACGCGAACTCGACCGCCGCCCTCGACGAACGCTTCGTCGGCAAAACCTTCGTCCTCACCGGCAAACTCGAAAACTACACCCGCGACGAAGCCGCCAACCTCATCGAAACCCGCGGCGGCCGCGTCTCGTCGTCAGTCAGCAAAAAAACGGATTACGTTGTGTCAGGTGAGGATGCGGGGTCGAAATTGACGAAGGCGGAGAGTTTGGGGGTCACAGTTCTCGATGAAAGCGATTTCTCCGGAATGCTATGAATAAGGGAATCTCCATGATCGAAACCATGCGCGACTTCATCGAAAAGATCGATGCGCTCGGGATTGAATACATGGTTACCGGTTCTTACGCAATGAGCGCGTATGGTGAGATCCGAATGACCCGTGATATCGATGTCGTTGTACAACTTTCCGAGCGACAGGCTGGGCAATTTTTTGAGCGGTTCAAGGATGAATACTACATTAGCGAGGAATCGATTCGCAGTGCTATCAGCCGAACAGGGATGTTTAATCTGGTCAGCCTCGCGCACGGAGGAAAGGTCGATTGCATTTTGCAAAAGGATACGGAGTTCGCCCGAATCAGCTTCGGGAGACGTTACAGGGAAACAGTCTCGGGAATCGAATTCTGGACGACAACCAGAGAGGATCTGATCATTTCAAAACTGGATTGGGCAAAAGACTCACATTCGGAGATGCAGATCCGCGATATTGCCAATCTCACGGCCTCGGAATATGATTCTGCTTATGTCCGTGATTGGATCAAACCGTTAGGTCTAGACGAGATTTGGGCAGCGGTCGAACAATGGAAGATACAACGCGATCAACAAGGGAAGTAGTCCACGACATTGTGATGGCAAAATCCGTGGAAGAAAGAATACTGCTATGCGCCCAAATGTATGAAGAAGCAAAGGAGTTTGCCCGGATCGGTATGCCTGAGGGGCTCTCACCCGCCGAACAAGAAGCGTTTATTTTTAAACGAATTCACGGTATGTCCCCGTCCGAATTAGTCGCATTGCCAAAATAACTAATATGAAGACCTTTTTTTCAGCAGATCTGCACTCAGTCGATACCTTGATCACTAACGCCATCGACAACGAGGTCCGTCGGCAGACCGACGGTTTGGAGTTGATCGCGTCAGAGAATTTTGTGTCCGAGGCGGTGCTGCAGGCGATGGGGACGGTGTTTACGAATAAGTATGCCGAGGGCTATCCGGGCAAGCGGTATTACGGCGGGTGCGAGTTTGCTGATGTTGTCGAGCAGACGGCCATCGAAAGGGCGAAGGAGCTATTCGGGTGCGATCACGCGAATGTGCAGCCACACAGCGGCGCGCAAGCGAATATGTCGGTGCTGCTGACCGCTCTTGAGCACGGCGACACGATTTTGGGGATGAACCTCAGCCACGGCGGGCATTTGACGCACGGGCATCCGCTGAATTTTTCGGGCATCAACTACAAGGTCGCTGATTACGGCGTCAACAGAGACACAGAGCAGATCGATTACGATGAGTTGCAGCGGATCGCCGAGGAATCACAGCCGAAACTCCTCATTTGCGGAGCCTCCGCGTATTCTCGGACGATCGATTTCGCCCGCATCGGCGAGATCGCACGCTCGGTTGGGGCAAAGGTTATGGCCGACATCGCGCATATCGCGGGGCTTGTCGCGACAGGCCTGCATCCTTCGCCGGTGCCGCATTGCGAGTTTGTCACGACGACTACGCATAAGACGCTGCGCGGCCCGCGCGGCGGGATGGCGATGTGCAAGGAAGAATTCGCAGCCGACCTCAACAAACGCGTCTTCCCCGGCGTTCAGGGCGGCCCATTGGTGCACATCATCGCGGCGAAGGCCGTGTCATTCGGTGAGGCACTCAAGCCCGAGTTCAGGGCCTATCAACAGCAGGTTCTCGCGAACGCTCAAACGCTCGCTGCTTCATTACAGGACGCCGGGTTGCGTATTGTTTCGGGGGGGACAGACAACCACCTGATGATGGTTGACGTCTTTATGGACGGCAAAGGTATCACAGGCAAAGAGGCCGAAAAGGCACTCGAAGAGGTCCACATCACGGTGAACAAGAACACCATTCCGTTTGACACGCAGAAGCCTTTCGTCGCCTCGGGCATCCGTTTAGGAACGCCAGCCCTGACGACTCGCGGGATGAAAGAGGACGAGATGCGAACGATTGGCGCTATGATCGCGTCTGTTATCCACGAGACTGAATCCGAAGCGGTAAAAGAGCGTGTTCGGCGTGAAATCGGAGAATTGACCGCACAATTCCCAATGTACCCCGGACGCTCGCAGTCTGCACATGGCGAAGCGAAAGTATGCTAAGACGAGATTACTGCCCAGCGTTTCCGTACAGTTGCATTAGTACTTTTTCTGGTGTGAACGGCAGATCAAATGGCGGCGTACAGTCGACGAAAGCCTTGATCGCGTTGCGGATCGCGAAATAGGCACCGATACCGTACATCAGCGGCGGTTCGCCGACGGCTTTTGAGTTGAATATCGCGAGATTTGAGCGATCCGTCGCGAGCGGTTCGACGGCGATCTCTTTGGGGACACTGTAGATGTCGGGCACCTTGTAGGTCGACAGGGCGTTTGACCGCAGCCGGCCGTCGGCGTCGTAAACAACCTCTTCCATCGTCACCCAGCCGATGCCCTGGACGATGCCGCCTTCGATCTGGC
>CAZMQR010000287.1:0-3547 GCA_964568325.1 uncultured Chloracidobacterium sp.
TTACGCCCTTAAAATTGTCGCCGTCCATCATCAGCACGCAAAACGGGCGGTTGTCGGCCGTCGCGCGTCCCGCCTCACGCCTCAGTTCGGAAAAGAACGAGCGGCTCGAAAGCAGGCCCGTCAGGTCGTCGTGCGAGATCAGACGGTGGATCTGCCTCTGATATTCGCGGTCGATCTCGTCGAGCAGGTCAAATCGCAGAATGGTGTCGCCGATCGTGATCTTATCTCCATTCTCCAGCTTTTCGCGGCGGACGCGGCGGCCATTAAGAAACGTCCCATTGCGTGAATCCAGGTCCTGCAGCAAATATTCCATCGCGACGCGCGACTCGGTCGGCGCGGCCGTAATGCGGGCATGCTGACGCGACACGAGCGTGTCATTGACGCGGACGTCGGCCTCGAGAGCTCGGCCAAGGATGACCTCTTCGCGTTCAAGCGGTATCGGCACGGCGATAAGTTCGCCGCTCAGGAACACGAGCGCCGGTCTCAGGTCTCGCCGCAATATCTCAGAATCATTCATACAGGCCGGGCGGGAGGAAAACGGGGCGGCAACGATTAGGATAACCTACGCGAGGCAAAGATTTCCACACTTTTCTGCGAATGAGGGGCCAGTCAACGTCGGCCCGACCGCCGGAAACCTCTTGACTTTGGTGAATGTATGTGCTATCATTGCAACATTTTGTTAGATCTTTGAAATCTGAGCGGATGGCAGGTTTTGCTCCATTATCGTCCGCCAAGTAATGCGCACTTTGTGACACAACATTTATTTTTTTCAAAAACCGCGGAAAAACAGCTGAAGAGTGACTGTAACTCATTGTCTCTACAATAGTTAAGGTGTCCCGCATGGGAGCGGGACACCGTGAGACACCAACGAAGCACTTACGGGCGTAAACCAATGGAAATAGATGTTTTAGGATGCTATCTCACGCACCGGCTGCGGGCGGGACAAGAACACTTCAGCGGACGGCTTTGATGCGTCTCTGCTCGACTTGGCCTGCGTCGATCGCTTCGATCGCTTTTGAGCGGATGCCGTCAGCATCGAGGCCGTATTCGGCGAGGAGTATCTTGGGATCGCCGTGCGTGACGATCTCGTCCGCAACGCCGAGGCGAACGACGCGAACGTCGTCGGCGAGGCCTTGCTCTTCGAGGCATTCAAGAACAGCGGAGCCAAAGCCGCCTGCAAGGTAGGCATTCTCGACGGTGAGAATAAGTCGATTGTCGCGAGCAAGCGCAGCGATCAGATCGGCATCGAGCGGTTTTACAAATCGAGCGTTCACGACCGTAGCGTCGATGCCATCTTTGACGAGCATCTCGGCTGCCTTTGTCGCGGCGTCAACCATGTCGCCGTAGGCGAGGATCGCGACCTCGCCGTTGCCTTTTCGCAGCACCTCGGCCTTGCCGATCTCGATGAGTTTTGGTGGCGAACTGATGTCAACGCCAAGCCCGTTGCCCCTGGGATAACGCAGTGCGGCCGGGCCGTTGTGCTCGATGGCGGTCAGCATCATGTCGCGCATCTCGGCCTCGTCTTTGGGGGCCATGAGAATGATGTTCGGATAGCCGCGAAGATACGCGATGTCGAGCAGGCCGTGATGCGTCGGCCCGTCGGCACCGACGATGCCGGCACGGTCCATCGCGATCGTCACGTCGAGGTCCTGCAGGCAAACGTCATGGATGACCTGATCGAATGCTCGCTGCAGAAATGTCGAGTAGATGGCGGCGACGGGCTTTAGCCCTTCGCAGGCCATACCGGCGCAGAATGTCATCGCATGCTGCTCGGCGATGCCTACGTCGAAGGAGCGTTTTGGAAATTTTTCGAGCACCTTATCGACGCCCGTGCCGTCGGGCATCGCGGCCGTAAGGGCGACGACGCGAGGGTCGCTTTCCATGATCTCGCACATCGTGCGGCCAAAGACCTCAGTATAGGTCGGCGGCGGAGCAGACTTGCTCGATTTGTAAGGCAGGCCCGTTTTCGGGTCAAATGGCCCCGTCGCGTGATAGGCGTAATAGTTGTGCTCCGGATTCGGAAAGCCCTTACCCTTGGTCGTCAGGGCGTGAACGATCACGGGGCCGTCATCGATCTTTTTCGCTTCTTCAAGAGCGCGAACGAGTTCCGGGACGTTGTGGCCGTCAACGTAGCCTATGTATTTGAAGCCCAGTTCATTGACCAGCGCGCCGGGCAGAACGGCCGCCGCGATGGCGTCCTTTACAGACTTTGCGACCGAGCGGAGCTTGCCGCCGATGCCGGGAACGCTCTCGAGGGCGTCGCCGATCTCCTCTTTAAGGTGCTGGTAGCTCTGGGCCTCTTTGATGCGGTTGAGATAGCCGCTGAGGCTGCCGACCGCCGGAGCGATCGACATTCCGTTGTCGTTGAGGAGGACGATGAGGCGCGATTTGAGGTGGCCGGCCTGGTTGATGGCCTCCATTGCCATGCCGCCCGCGAGGCTGGAATCGCCGATCATGGCGCAGACGTGAAAGTCCTCGTTCTTCGTATCTCGGGCCACGGCCATGCCGAGCGCGGCCGAGAGCGACGTCGAAGCGTGGCCCGCGCCGAACGTATCGTATTCTGACTCGTCACGACGGAGAAAGCCGCTGAGTCCGCCATATTGCTTGATCGTATGAAGCTCGTCGCGCCGGCCGGTGAGTATCTTATGAGCGTAGGCCTGATGCCCGACGTCCCAGACGAGTTTGTCGCTCGGCGTATCAAATACATAATGCATTGCTACCGCCAATTCGACCGCGCCAAGCGATGCTCCTGTATGCCCGCCAACGCGCGAACATGTGTCGATAATGAACTGGCGGACCTCGTCGGCGACCTCCTGAAGGTCAGCGACGCGAAGCTGACGCAGATCGGCGGGTGAATTGATCTCTGACAAAAACCTCATGGTAACTCAAGACAATTTACCATTTACGCGCGAGCGTTTGCCAATTTTGGCCTTTACATTTCTTTGCACACGCGGGCAAAAATGTTTCGCCTTTTAGGAGATAAGTCGCGTCAAACATTCGAAGGGCGACAAGCTCAAATTTTATTTACGAGGTATGAATATGTCTTCAAAATTCCGTTTCATTTCGATCCTGACGCTGGCGATCGCCGTTTTTTCGACGGCCGTGATGGCGCAGGAGGACAAGACCAAGGCCGCGACCGCAGGCGATACGACCGCCGAGGCAGGCAAATGCGGTATGGGCAAACATAAGATGGGCAAGCATGGCTTCGGCGGCAAATTTGGCCGTCATCGCGGCATGTTTGGCATGATAGAGGGCCTGAACCTGACGGAGGAGCAGAAGCAGCAGATCAAAGCCATTCGTGAGGCGAACAAGCCCGATATGGCACTGATGGAAGAGCTTCGGGCGATCCGTGAAACCCGCAAGGCCGGCACCGACCTGACCGCTGAACAAAAGGCGCGTATCAACGTCATTCGCGACCAGATGCGGACCAAGCAGCAGAGCGTTCACGATCAGATCCAGAACGTCTTCACCGCCGAGCAAAAGGCCCTCATCGAGCAGCAAAAGCAGCAGATGAAGCTGCGTCGTGAGCAGTTCAAGCAGAACCGTG
>CAZMQR010000288.1:0-3546 GCA_964568325.1 uncultured Chloracidobacterium sp.
GAACGTCGGGGCATAATCGACCTGCACGGGCCGGATAAAGAACCGCGGTGTGATGTTAACATCGACCGCGCCGCCGAGTTTCATCGTGAACGCATTGTCGGTGAAATGCATGGTCCCGTTGTCCGAGCTAAAATGCGAGACACCAAACAGCGAGTGCAGCGAGATCGTCACCTTATCGTCAC
Organism: uncultured Chloracidobacterium sp.; assembly: GCA_964568325.1. Lineage (GTDB taxonomy): Bacteria > Acidobacteriota > Blastocatellia > Pyrinomonadales > Pyrinomonadaceae > OLB17. Next base: position 183 of record CAZMQR010000288.1, read on the forward strand.
GCTTAACGCCCTCAAACGGCACGAACGTAACTCCGCCGAGGATCGATATCTTCTTCAGGTCCACGTCGCCCTCGCTCTTAAAGTTCGCGTTAAAGTCGCCCGTCACGCCGAACGTCGAGTTAAAGTAATGCGTCGCGCCGGTGTTAAAACCGTAGGTGTTAAAACCCGGACTCGCGTCCTCGCGGATGAGGTTGACGGTAATTGTTATTTCATTTTTCTTAACCTCGACCTTGGAAGCCTGATCTTTTGGCGGGCATTTCTCGCGGGCGTAGTTTTGTTTCGTCCGAGTGTTATATGCCCTGTCAGCTTCGACGGCATCCAGTAACGCCACACCTGGGTCAACCCATTTGCCCCCGGCGTTCAGGTTCGCTACCATCGCTCCGTAATTAATGCCGCTCGCGGGCACGCTTCTGACCTGTTTGCCGGTCTTCACATCGACCCAGCAGCCATCCTTGTCTCTTGCGTAGTTTTGTTTCGTCTGAGTGTTATATGCCCTGTCAGCATCGACGGCATCCAGTAACGCCACACCTGGATCAACCCATTTGCCCCCGGCGTTCAGGTTCGCCACCATCGCCCCATAATTTATGCCGCTCGCAGGCGCGGTTTTGACTCGCCTACCGGTTTTGACATCAACCCAACAGCATTCATCAGGCGTTTGTGCGATAACAGTACTGTAACCGCAAACCATCAAGTTCGTCAGGAACGCAATGAAAATTATTCGCCTGCGTTTTTGTATTTTCATAAAAACTCCTTCGCTCAAGATTTTGTGCGACAAACGAAAGTTAGTGGCTGGCCTAGCGGGTTTGTCCGCTGTAAGGTAATCGTTTTTTGACCGTCCCGCTCCCCACAGATCAGTTTGTATTCACCTGGAAGAATAAGGGCAGACGTTCCACCGGAGGTCTTGAATGTGACCGTATCACCGGATTTCGAAAATGTTCCTTTTGCGACAAGCGCTGGTTGGTTGGGTATATCAAGCGTTAACGTGAACTCTTCGGCCGCGAAGAGATGTGTTTCAACTTCAAGCGTTGCGCTATTAACCGGACCGCCCGCCGCAGCCTGCGCGATAGCCAGTGTTACGGCATCCGCATCCGATTGGTCACAGCCGCATAATCCGCAGCCGGAAACAAACAACGAAGTTACGAAAGCGCAGGTTAAAGTCGTCAATCTATTCCACATGAACCAGTATCTCTCTCAATCTCTGGCGCCGCCGTTTGTCTTCCATCTTCAGAGTTGTCGTCCTTCTCCTCGCAAGGAGTTTGTTTCCGGTTGACGGTTATCCTCTTCTCGTTTTCAAAGCTGATCTCCACGGTTCGCACAGTCTTTTTCACCTTGCTTTTCCCTCTAAAACCGTTCTAGAATGACGCCGTTTCCACTTATTTTGTGACGATAGATGCGGCGCGCGGAAATGTCCCGTAAATTTCCGAAATTTTCCGAAATCATGTCGGCGAACGGCGCGGAGAAGCATTTTTTCGAGTTTGACGAATTTCGCGTCGAGGTCGAGGAGCGGCGTTTGTTACAAAATGGCCGCCCCGTCGCACTTGCGTCGCGCGACCTCGACATTCTGCTCGCCCTTATACAAAACGCAGGTCAGACCGTCGAGAAGAACGACCTGATGGAAACGGTTTGGGAAGACACGTTTGTCGAGGAAGGCAATCTCAACCGTCACGTCTCGACCCTGCGCAAAATACTCGGCGACGATCCTAAGGAACAGCGGTTCATCAAGACAATTCCAAAGCGCGGCTATCGCTTCACCGCCGACGTCCGGAAGATCGTCGAGCAAGGCGACACCGTAACGCTCGAATCCGCATCCCGTTCAAAGGTCATCATCACCGAAGAAACGACCGAGGGATTTTGGACGACGCCTCGATTTGCTATCGCCGGCCTGCTCATAGTCGCCCTCGCCGCCATCGGCTGGCTCGGCATCCCGAGCAACTCAGCCGTGAACAGCTCATCGGTTGTGGAAATGCGCGGCACGAGCGACGCGGAAGCGTTCGAACTCTACACGAACGGCCGGGCACTCTGGCAGACGAGAAATGCCGCCGACCTGCATAAGGCGACGCTGCTGCTGGAACAGGCCGTTGCAAAGGATCCGAATTTTGCTCTCGCCCACGCTGCTTTGGCCGATGCTTACGCCTTTGACTACCAAAACCGGAAAAAGGCTGAGGCAACCGCGAACGAGGCCATTCGCCTCGACCCAGATCTGGGCGAACCGCACGCGACATTAGGCTTTATTCGAATGTTTTGGGAATGGCGCTTGCGCGACGCTGAGGCCGAGTTCAAACGGGCCGTCGCACTCAGCCCCGACTACGCAACTGCACGACAATGGTTTGCCCTCAATCTCGCGGCGACAGGCCACGGCGGTGCTGCCTTGGCGGAGGTCACTCGCGCACTCACGCTTGTGCCAGATTCCGTTCCGATCAATGCCGATCTCTGTCAGATACTCTACCTTTCCAAAAGATACGACGAAGCGATCGCCCAGTGTCGCAAGGTGATCGAACGCGATCCGAATAACGCGAATGCCCACGCGCTGCTCTATGACATCTACAACGCCGCAGGACTATATTCGGAGGCCGTCGAGAGCTACTATCGATACGCCCAAGCGAACAGTTCGCCATGGTCTCCGGCCGATCTCAACCGGCTGCGTGCGGCTTTTCGGAACGGCGGGATCCACGAATATTGGAACGCCCACATTGCGATCAACAACAGCACACCGTCTCGGCGCGCACAGCACTATGCAAGGCTCGGAGATAGCCGAAACGCACTTGCCTCACTAGAAGAAGCCTATGAAAAACGTGATTTTGACTTGGCGATGTTCTTTGCCGATCCGACATTCGACGCGCTCCGCGACGACCCCCGATTCCAGAACCTCGGCTGCCGCGTGGCAAGGCAAAACGTAAATTGTTGAATGGTGGAGGCGGCGGAAATCGAACCTGTCCGTAGCCCGCACGTAAGTAAGGGCTCCGCGTGAGCTAAAACTCAACATCAAAGGAAATGGTGGAGGCGGCGGGAATCGAACCCGCATCCAAAGGTTGCGACCAGTGAAATCTACACGTTTAGTTCGTTCACTTGAGTTTCGCCGCTGATGAGCAGATGAACGAACAAGACCTCATCTGCGGCTAACCTGAAGATTTAAGACGCGTTCTCAGGTGGCGAACGTGCCCGAGCCTCAACTAAGTTATGCCTCGGCCGGTCGCATGAGGCGAACTTCCGACGAGACATCGCTTGATCTAACTAATGTTAGGCAGCGAGAGCTAATTCTTGATTAGCATTTGTGTTCGTATAGTCGTTTTAACGAGCTGACCACACAAGCCCGACGTGCATTCAAAGATCTATACAAGCCCCTGTCGAAGCCTGTCGCCCCCAC